>DATMKB010000405.1:0-8885 GCA_035553635.1 Mycobacteriales bacterium | reverse complement strand
GGCGTCCCAGGTCTCGATGACCGACTGGCTGCCCTGGCAGTCGCTGCCCGCCGTGTTGGCCGTGGCGGCCGGGAGCTGCGGCAGGGCGGGCGGGGCGATCTCGGTGCCGGTGACCACCCAGCGGTCGCGGCCGCCGCGGGCCCACTCGACCGAGTGGTAGCCGAGCGTCGTGAACCTCTCGACCGGCGTGATCTCCGTCAGGCGCACCGGCGCCTCGGGGTCTGAGGTGTCCATGAGCATCGCCGTGGCCCCGGCGGTCATGACCAGGCCCGGGCGGATCTCGGTGAGGTCGTGCGTGTACTGCTGGCTCTGCGTCCCGTACCCGGTCGCCTGCCGCCAGTCGGCGACCCTCTTCGGCTTCGTCGGGTCGCGCAGGTCGACGACGTGGCCGGTGCGCCCGTAGACGTACGCGCAGCCGTTCCGCTCGCCCTCGACCTCGGCGCTGACGCAGGTCCAGGTGTGGTCGGTGGTGCCGGGCAGGCTGCCGACGACCTTCGGCGCGCTCGGCTGGGACACGTCGACGACCGTGAGGGCCGCCCCGGTCGCCGGGTTGCTCGAGCCGTCGACGACGAGGATGTTGCCGTCGGTGTCGGGGTCCTCCTGCGCGAGCGCCGCGCCGGTCGTGGTCTGGAACAGCCGCACCGACCCGAGGAGCTTCGGGTCCTCCGGCTTGCGCGTGTCGTAGACGTACACGCCGCGCGGGTCGGTCAGGTAGAAGAGCGTGCCGTCCTCGGACGGCGTGCCGCCGGCGGTGCCGGCGTGCTCGGGGAAGCGGCCGAGGTGCTCGAGGTTGTCGGTCTTGCTGTAGGTGACGTCGAACGGCAGCGTCGGCGGCAGCGCGTCCGTGGGGTGCGCCAGCGCGGGCGCGGCGGGGGCGAGCACGAGGGCGGCGGTGCCGGCGCAGACGGCGGCAGCGAGGGAGCGGCGCATGGCGTCGTGTTCGACGCCGGGTGTCCGACTCCTGCCGGGCGGCGTCAGCCGACGGGGTCGACCTGCGCGGGGACGAGGCTGCGCCGCCGGGCCGCCGCCGTCGCGAGCGCCAGTCCGGCGCCGACGAGCGACAGGGCCAGCGCGGCCCGGGCGCCCGGCCCGTCGACGAGCGCGCCCGCGCTGACGGCGCCGGCCGACGCGCCGAGCGACAGCCCCGAGTTGAGCCAGGTGAAGCCCTCGGTGCGCGCCTCGACCGGCACGAGCCGCTCGACGAGCCCGAACGAGGCGATGAGCGTCGGGCTGATCGACAGGCCCGCGACGAAGGCCGCGACGCCGAGGACGCCCAGGCCCGGGGCGAGCACCACCGGGACGGCCGACGCCAGCAGGGCGGCGAGCGCGAGGAGCAGCCGGCGCTCGAGCGGCCAGCGCCAGGTGCGCGCGCCGTACAGCAGCCCGGAGGTGCCGGAGCCGAGGGCGAACACCGACAGCAGGACGCCGGCGGCGCCCGGGCTGCCCTGTTCGTCGGCGAAGGCGACGACGGCGAGCTCCAGGCTCCCGAACAGCAGGCCGACGAACACCATGGTGGCGGCCACGGTGCGCAGCCCCGGCACGGCGAGCGCCGCGGCGGCGCCGGCCTCGGGCACGGGGACGACGGGCGGCTCGGTGCCGCGCTGGGCGACGAACGCGACGGTGCCGAGCGTCGTCAGGCCGACGGCGACGAGCAGGCCGGCGGCGGGGTCGACGCCGACGGCGAGCGCCACGACGAGCGCCGGGCCGGTGACGAAGACGACCTCGTCGAGGACCGACTCCAGCGCGAAGGCGGTGCCGAGCAGGTCCTCGCGACCGGCGGAGCGCAGCGCGCTGGTCCACCGCGCCCGGACGCACGCGCCGAGCGGCGGCAGCGCGGCCCCGCCGACGGCGGCGGAGGCGACGATCGTCCAGCCGGGCAGGTCGGAGCCGGCCGTGAGGACCACCGCGACGAGCGCCGCGGCGCAGGTGACGAGCGCCCACGGCAGCACCGCCGACTGGCCGCGCCGGTCGACCAGGCGGGACACGACCGGCGCCACGACGGCCTGGCCGAGCGCGTACGCCGCGGCGACGAGGCCGGCCAGCGCGTAGCTGCCGCGGCGGTCCTGCACGAGCAGGACCGAGCCGATGCCGAGCATCGACAGCGGCATGCGCCCCACCAGCGCCGCGGCGCAGAAGCCGAGGGCCCCCGGGAGCCGGAGGAGGGGGGAGTAGGCGCGCACCGGAAGACCCTAGTGACGGGCCGGCCGGGCCGCCGCTCCTTAAAGTGGACGCTCGTGCCCTCCCGCCCGCTCGTGCTCGCGTCCGCCTCGCCGGCGCGGCTCCGCCTGCTGCAGGACGCCGGCCTCGACCCCGTCGTGGTGGTGAGCGGCGTCGACGAGACGCAGGTCGAGGCCACCGCACCGGCCGACGTCGTGCGCGAGCTCGCCGAGCGCAAGGCCGCCGCGGTGGCGGCCGGCGACGTCCCCGCCGGCGCGCTCGTCGTCGGCTGCGACTCGATGCTCGAGCTCGACGGCGAGGTGCACGGCAAGCCCGCCTCGGCGGAGGAGGCGGTGCGGCGCTGGTCGCGCATGCGCGGCCGCACGGGGACGCTGCTCACCGGGCACTGCGTCGTCGACACCGCGACCGGGCGGCGGACGAGCGGCGTCGGGGCGACGTCGGTGCGCTTCGGGACGCCGTCGGACGCCGAGGTCGCGGCCTACGTCGCGACGGGGGAGCCGCTGCGGGTCGCAGGGGCCTTCACGCTCGACGGCTACGCCGGCCCCTTCGTCGACGGCATCGACGGCGACCACGGCACGGTGCTGGGCCTGTCGCTGCCGCTGCTGCGCCGGCTGCTCGCCGAGCTCGACGTCGAGGTGGTGGACCTGTGGCGCTGAAGATCGGCCCGCTGGAGGTCGACCCGCCCGTCGTCCTCGCGCCGATGGCGGGCGTGACCAACCCGGCGTTCCGCCGCCTCTGCCGCGCGTTCGGCGCGGGGCTCTACGTGAGCGAGATGGTGTCGGCCCGCGGCCTGTGCCAGGACGACGCCACGACCCGGCGGCTCGCGCAGTTCGCCGACGACGAGCCCGTGAAGAGCATCCAGCTCTACGGCACCGACCCGCGGTGGGTGGGCGAGGCCGTGGCGCGCGTGGTGGGGGAGCAGGGGGTCGACCACGTCGACCTCAACATGGGGTGCCCGTCGCCGAAGGTCACCCGGCGCGGCGGCGGTGCGGCGGTCACGGTGCGGCCGCGGCTCGTGGGCGCGATCGTCGCGGCGGCCGTCCGGTCGGCCGGCGCGGTGCCCGTGACGGTGAAGATGCGCAAGGGCGTCGACGAGCAGACGCTCACGTTCCTCGAGGCCGCCCGCGCCGCGGAGGACTCCGGCGTCGCGGCCGTCGCGCTGCACGCCCGCACGGCCGAGCAGCTCTACAGCGGCCGCGCCGACTGGCCGGCGATCGGCCGGCTCAAGGAGACGGTCACCTCCGTGCCGGTGCTCGGCAACGGCGACATCTGGCGCGCCGACGACGCGCTGCGCATGGTGGCCGAGACCGGGTGCGACGGCGTCGTCGTGGGGCGCGGCTGCCTCGGGCGGCCGTGGCTGTTCCGCGACCTCGCCGACGCGTTCGCCGGGCGCCCGGTGCAGGACCCGCCGGCCCTCGGCGAGGTGGTCGAGGTGATGAAGCGGCACGCGCGGCTGCTCGTCGAGGCCAAGGGGGACGAGGCCTGGGCCGTGCGCGACTTCCGCAAGCACACCGGCTGGTACCTCACCGGCTACGCCGCCGGCGGGGAGATGAGGCGGTCGCTGTCGATGGTGTCGACGCTCGCCGAGCTCGACGACCTGCTCGACGCGCTCGACCCGTCGGTGACCCTGCCGCCGGGGCACGAGGCGCTGCCGCGCGGCCACTCGCAGGGGCCCAAGGCCGTCTCGCTGCCCGAGGGCTGGCGCGAGTCGGCGGCGTCCGACGCCCCGCCGGACGACGACGGGCTGTTCGTCACCGGGGGCTGACGGCGCGGCGGGCCGGAACTGTCGGACCCCCTGCCTACGGTCCTCCCATGCGCCTGCTCCACACCTCCGACTGGCACCTCGGCCGGTCCCTGCACGGCCACGACCTCATGGCCGCGCAGGCCGCCTTCGTCGACGCGCTGGTCGACGTCGTCCGCCGCGAGCGGGTCGACGCCGTCCTGCTCTCCGGCGACGTGCACGACCGCGCCCTGCCGCCGGTCGAGGCCATGCGGCTGTTCGGCGAGGCGCTCGCGCGCTTCCGGGACGCCGGCGCCCACGTCGTGGTCATCAGCGGCAACCACGACGCGCCCGCGCGCCTGGGCGACAAGGCGGGGCTGCTCGACCCGCGCATCGCCCTGCTCACCGACCCGTCCCGCGTCGACCGGCCGGTGGTGCTGGACGACGAGCACGGTCCGATGGCGGTCTACGGCATCCCCTACCTCGAGCCCGCGGCGGTCCGCCACGCCCTGCCGGGGGAGGACGCGGAGCCGCTGTCCGACGACCCGGTCGAGGCCGGCGCGCACACGCGCGTGCTGCGCCGGGCGATGACGGCGGTCCACGCCGACCGCGCCGCGCGGGGCGGCCGGTCCGTCGTCCTCGCCCACGCCTGGGTGGTGGGCGGCGCGGCCAGCGACAGCGAGCGCGACATCACCGTCGGCGGGGTCGCGAACGTGCCCGCCGGCCTGTTCGACGGCGTCGACTACACCGCCCTGGGCCACCTGCACCGGCCGCAGGAGGTGCGGCCCGGCATGCGCTACAGCGGGTCGCCGCTGCCGTACTCCTTCGGCGAGGCGGGCCACGCCAAGTCCTCGCTGCTCGTCGAGCTCGGGCGCACGGGGCTCAGCGCGGTGGAGGAGGTGCCGCTGCCGGTGCACCGCTGCCTGGTGGCCCTGCGCGGCACGCTCGACCGGCTGCTGTCGGCGCCGGAGCACGCGTCCGCCGAGGACGCCTTCGTCGCCGTGACCCTCACCGACGCCGCCAAGCCCGTCGACGCGATGACGGCGCTGCGCCGCCGCTTCCCGCACGCGCTGACGCTCGACTGGCAGCCCGAGGGCGCGCCCGAGCGCGACGGGCGGTCCTACGGCGAGCGGCTGCGCGCCCGGTCCGACGTGGAGATCGCCGCGGCCTTCGTCGAGCACGTCCGCACCGAGCCGACGGAGGGCGAGCAGCGGCTGCTGCGCGAGGCCCTCGAGCACGCCCGTCGCGAGCAGGACGCCGCCTGATGCGCCCGCACCGGCTCGAGCTGCAGGCGTTCGGCGCCTTCCCCGGCCGCGTCGAGCTCGACCTCGACGCCCTCGGCCAGAACGGCCTGCTGCTCCTGTGCGGCGACACCGGCGGCGGCAAGACGACGCTGCTCGACGCCCTCGGCTTCGCCCTGTACGGCGTCGTGCCGGGGGAGCGCGCCAAGGCGCGCGACGAGCTTCGGTCCCACCACGCCGCGCCGGGCGACAGCACGTGGGTCCGGCTCGAGTTCTCCGTCCGCGGCCGCCGGTGGCGGGTCACCCGCTCGCCCGAGCAGCTGCGCCCGGCCAAGCGGGGCAGCGGCACGACGAAGGAGCAGCCGAGCGCCCGGCTCGAGGAGCGCGTCGACGACCGGTGGGAGCCGGTGGCGCAGCGGCTCGACGAGGTCGGTCTGGAGGTCGGCCGGCTCGTCGGCATGGACGCCGCGCAGTTCTTCCAGGTGGTGCTCCTGCCGCAGGGCCGCTTCGCCGCGTTCCTGCAGGCCGACCACAAGGAGCGCGAGCGGCTGCTCACCCAGCTGTTCCAGGTCGACCGGTACCGCTCGGCCGAGCGCTGGCTGGCCGACCGGGCGGCCGAGGCGGCCGGCCGGCTCGACGACGCCGTCCGGGCGCTGAGCGACGTCGCGGCGCGCGTGGCCCAGCAGGCCGACGCGCCCCGTCCCGACGACCTCGAGGCCGACCCCGGTTGGGCGCGCCGCCTCGCCGAGGCGGCGGCCGGCGCCCGGGAGGCCGAGGACGCCCGGGTCGCCGCGCTCGCGGTCGCGCGCACCGCGGCCGAGGCGGAGCTCGCCGCCGCCGCCGACCTCGCGCGGCGCCAGGAGGAGCGGCGGACCGCCGAGGAGCAGCTCTCCGCCCTCGAGCAGGAGGCACCGGCCCTCGCGCCGGTGGCCGCGCAGCTCGAGGCGGCCGAGCGCGCCGTGCCGGTCGCCGTCGCGGCCGCGTCCGCCCGCCTCCGCGCGCAGGAGCACGCCGCGGCGCGCGAGGTCCTGTCCGCCGCCCGCGCCGCCCTCGCAGCGGCCGGCGGGGCGGGCGCCGACGACGCCGACGCCCGCGCGCTGCGCGCCACGTCCGCGGCCGCCCGCACCGAGCTCGGCCGGCTGGAGCTGCTGCGCGACGTCCAGCAGCGCGCCGCCGAGGCGGAGGCCGCCGCGGCCACGGCGGTCCAGGAGGCGGCGGCCGCCGCGGACGCCGCCCGCGCCGCCGAGGAGTCCCTCGCCGCCCTCGACCTCGCGCGGCAGGACGCCGAGCGCCGGCGCGCCACCGCCCGGGCCGCCGCGGAGGCGCTGCCGGCCCGGCGCAGCGCCCTCGAGGCCGTCGAGGAGCAGGTCGCCCGGCGCGCGGAGGCGGCAGCGGCCGAGGAGCGGGCCGCCGCGCTCGCCGTGCAGCGGGACGAGGCCCGCGCCGAGGCCGCGCGGCTCGCCGACGTCGCCCGTGAGCTGCGCAACGAGCGCTACGAGGCGATGGCCGCCGAGCTCGCGGCCAAGCTCGTCGACGACGACGAGTGCCCGGTCTGCGGCTCGCTCGACCACCCGGCGCCGGCCGAGGTCCGCGCCGACCACGTCACGCTCGAGCAGGAGCAGGAGGCCGACCGCGCCCGGGCCGCCGCCGACGCCCGCGCGGCGGAGCTGGCCGCGGCCGTGGCGGCGGCCACGGAGCGGGCCGCCGTCCTGCGCGGACCGGCCACCGACGAGCACGCCGATCTCGACGGCCTGCGCCGCGAGGTCGCGGCGCTCGAGCAGTCGGCCGCCGACCTCGCGCCCGCCGAGCGCGCGCTCACCGAGCTCGAGGGTCGGGCCACCGCGCTGCGCGAGCAGGCCCTCACGTCCCGGCTGCGGGGGGAGGAGGCCGCCCGCGCCGCCGACGCCGCGGGGGCGGCGGCGGCGCAGGACCGCGCCCGGCTCGCCCGGTCCCTCGGGGAGGACGACGACCTCGAGGGCCGCCTGGCCGCGGTGGCCGCGCTCGCCGAGCGGGCGGAGGACGCCGCTGCGGCGGCCGACGCCGTCGCCGCGGCGGCCCGCGCCGCGCAGGAGGCCGCCACCACCGCCGCCGACCTGGCCACCGCGGCCGGCTTCGAGGACGCCGGGGCCGCCGAGGCCGCGGCCCGCGACGCCGCCTGGCGGGCGCACGCGCGCACGCGCCTGGACGCCCACCGCGAGCGGCTGGCCGCCGTGCGCGCCCGCCTCGCCGACGCCGACCTCGCGGTCGCGCTCGACCCGCCGGCGGCCGTCGACGCGGCCCGCGAAGCGCTGCAGGAGGCGGCGCAGGCGCACGAGACGGCGCTCGCCGAGGCGCGCCTGGCCGCCGAGCGGGCCCGCCGCCTCGCCGAGCTGCTGCCGGTCTGGGAGCAGGCCGCCGCCGCGCTGCCGCCGCTGCGGCAGGAGGCCGCCGAGCGCAAGGGGCTGGCCGAGCTGGCCGCCGGCCGGGGCGCCAACCGGCTGTCCATGCCGCTGTCGACGTTCGTCCTGGCGGCGCGGCTCGAGGAGGTCGCGGCCGCGGCGAGCGTGCGGCTGGCCCGCATGACCGACGGGCGCTACTCGCTCGTGCACACCGACACGAGCCGCGACCGGCGCAGCCGCGCCGGGCTCGGCCTGCAGGTGGAGGACGCCTGGACCGGCCGGCTGCGCGACACCGCCACGCTGTCCGGCGGTGAGACGTTCATGACGGCGCTGTCGCTCGCGCTCGGGCTCGCGGACGTCGTCACCGCGGAGGCCGGCGGGCAGACCATCGACGCGCTGTTCGTCGACGAGGGCTTCGGCAGCCTCGACGCCACGACCCTCGACACCGTCATGGACGTCCTCGACGAGCTGCGCAGCGGGGGCCGCCTGGTCGGCCTGGTCAGCCACGTGGCCGACCTGCGCCTGCGCATCCCGACCCAGGTGCTCGTCGACAAGGGCAGCACCGGCAGCCGGGTGCGCACCACGCTCACCGCCGCCTGACCCGACGACCAGCACGACGACGCCCCGGTCCCGCGAGCGGGCCGGGGCGTCGTCGCCGAGGGGGTCTAGCTGCCCGGGATGGTCTCCACGACCTCGGAGCCGGTCGGCAGGCTGGTGCGGGCGTCGTCGAGGCGCTGCTGGATGCCGTCGAGGCCCTGGTCGTTGACGTACACGGCCAGGCCGATGGCCACGGCCAGGCCGAGCAGCAGGCCGAGGACGGCCGTGACGAGGCCACCGGTCGCGACGCCGCGACCGGTGACGCCCGGGCGCCCGGCCATCTTGCGGCCGGCGATGCCGAGCACGATGCCGATGAGGCCGAACAGGATCGCCGCGGGGGCGAGGATGCCGGTGAGGGCGCAGAACAGCGACGCGAGGCCGAACACCAGCGCGAAGGCCGCCCCGGCGCTCGTCTTGGCCGGCAGCGAGCGCACCTCGTGGCGCTCGGCCGGCCGGGACGTGTCGGTGACGGTGCCGCGGTGGCGGTCGTCACCGTGGTGGCGGTGCTCGTCGTCGACGGGGCCGGCGTGGCGGCCGACGCCGCTCGTGCCCGCCATGCGGGAGGTGACGTCGGCGTCCGTGCTCGTGCCGTGCGGACGGTCGCTGGTGGGGGTGACCCGGGTGCTGTCGTCGGTCCGGTCGTGGGGGCTGGTCATGAGAGGTCCTCTCGGGCAGTGCACGGTCATGTCCTGACGCGTGGTCTGCCCGGTCCGTCCCCGGAGATCACCTCTCGACCGGGTGACGGTCGTGCGTCAGCCCCCGACGTACGGG
>DATMKB010000404.1:0-2522 GCA_035553635.1 Mycobacteriales bacterium | reverse complement strand
TCGCGGGACAGGCCGGTCGCCGTCAGCATCACCGTCGCGACGCGCGTGATGACCACCGAGAGCGTGACGATGGCGAGCAGCGAGACGACGGCGACCACGCCGGCGGTCTCCCCACGGGGCGCGCGGACGGAACGGGGTAGGGGTCCGCCGACGAGAGGAGAGCGCGTGCTCAGCGAGCTCGGAGCGGAGTGGCAGCGGTTCGCGGTGGTCGTGGTGGCGGCCGTCGTGGCCTACACGGCGGTCATCGCGATGACCCGGCTGGCGGGGCTGAGGTCGCTGGCCCAGATGTCGAGCTTCGACTTCGCCGCCACGGTCGCGGTCGGCAGCACGCTGTCGTCCACCATCACCGGCAGCGTCCCGCTCGCGGCGGGCGTGCTCGCCCTCGCGATGCTCTTCCTCCTGCAGTACGTCGTGGCGACGCTGCGCCGCCGCGGGCTGCTCGGCGGCGCGGCCGACAACGCGCCGATGCTGCTCATGGCGGGCCCGGAGGTGCTCGAGGACAACCTGCGGCACGTGCGGCTGAGCCGGCAGGAGCTGTGGTCGCAGCTGCGGCAGGCCGGCGTGCACAGCCGCAGCCAGGTCCACGCCGTCGTCATGGAGACCACCGGCAGCATCAGCGTGCTGCGCACCGGCGAGCCCGTCGACGACGAGCTCCTGGCGGGGGTGCGGGGCGCGGAGGCGCTGAGGTGACGGCCCGGCTGTCCGCCCTGCGGGAGCGGCTGCGCACCGGCCTGTGGGCCGTGCCCGGCCTGTGCGTGCTGCTGGCGGTGGTGGCCGCGATCGGGCTCGTGCAGCTGGACCGGTCGCTCGAGACGACGCCCGGCTGGACGTTCGGCGCCGGCACCGACGGCGCCCGCGAGGTGCTCAGCGCCATCACGACGGCGATGATCACCTTCACCGGTCTCGTCTTCTCGATCACCATCGTCGTGCTGCAGCTGACCAGCAGCCAGTTCTCGCCCCGCGTGCTGAGGACGTTCCTGCGCGACCGCCTGACGCAGTGGGCGCTCGGCACCTTCACCGCGACGTTCGTCTACGCCGTCATGGTGCTGCGGACCGTCCGCAGCAGCGACGACGAGGTCGACGCCTTCGTACCGGGCATCTCCACCTCCGTCGCGCTCCTGCTGCTGCTGGCGTCGGTCGCGCTGTTCGTCGCCTACATCCACCACGTCGCCACGGCGGTGCAGGTGTCCTCGATCATCGACGCCATCGCCGACGAGACCCGCACCGCGCTGGAGCAGCGCCTGCCCGCGGGGCGGGAGGAGCCCGTCGACGGCCCGCCCGCCCTGCTGCCCGCCGACCCGGTGCGCGCGCAGGTGCCCGCCCGCTCGTCCGGCGTGGTGGTCACCCGCGACGAGCGGCGGCTCGTCGAGCTCGCCCGCGACGCCGACGTCGTCCTGGTCACGGCGGTCCCCACCGGCGCCTACGTGCCCGAGGGCGCGCCGCTGTTCGACGTGCACGGCGACCCGGAGGGCCTCGACGCCGGCGCCGTCGAGGTCGCCGTCCGGCAGGCGCGCGAGCGCACCCTGCAGCAGGACGTCGCCTTCGGCCTCCGCCAGCTCGTCGACGTCGGCGAGCGCGCCCTGTCGCCGAGCACGAACGACCCGACCACCGCCGTGCAGGTGCTCGACGCGCTGCACGACCTCCTGCGCCGGGCGGCCACCCGCCCCGGCCGCACCGGCGTGCACCGCGACGACGACGGGCGGGTGCGGCTCGTCGTCCCGCCCGAGCGCTTCGAGGACCTGCTGGCCCTCGCGCTCGACGAGCTCGTGCAGTGGGGCGCCGAGCACCGGCAGGTGCAGGCGCGCGTCGCGGTGCTGCTCGACGACCTCGAGGCGGCGGCGCTGCCCGCCCACCGGGAGGCCGTCCGGGAAGCCCGCCGGCGGCTGCGGCCCGCCGAGGGCGCGGTGGGGTAGCCTGGAGGCAGTTGCTGTTGCACTGTGCTCGTCCCGGTCCCTCCTCGCGGAGCGGCCGACGCCCGCAGATGTGGTACGCGGGCGGTGTCTGACCGGATCTCCCCCCTGCCGAAGCTCCAGCGCTCGGCCTCCCGCGACGTGCGGGAGCCGGAGATCACGAAGAGAAGAGACACGCATGACGCAGGGCACCGTGAAGTGGTTCAACGCCGAGAAGGGGTTCGGGTTCATCGCCCAGGACGCCGGCGGTCCGGACGTCTTCTGCCACTACAGCGCGATCACGGGCGACGGCTACAAGTCGCTCGACGAGGGCCAGCGGGTCGAGTTCGAGGTGACGCAGGGCCAGAAGGGCCCGCAGGCCACGGACGTCCGCGCGGTCTGAGCCCCACCAGCTCGCGGTCGGGAGGGGCTCCGGTGCACCGCACCGGGGCCCCTCCCGCGTTGCGGGCCCCGCTCCGCCCGTCCGGGCGGGGTCCCGACGACTCCTCTGGAGCACCCCTGTGAGCACCCCCACCGACCCCCGCAGCCGGCGTCCTGGGCGATGAACCCGAACCCCTTCTCGGCGTTGAACCACTTCACGGTGCCCTGCGTCATGCGTGTCTCTTCTCTTCG
>DATMKB010000403.1:0-3502 GCA_035553635.1 Mycobacteriales bacterium | reverse complement strand
CGCCACCCAGGACTGGTTCTGGGACGACGAGGGCTCGGCGCACGCCGCCACCATCAACGCGGCGGCCGAGGCGGGCCTGGCCGGCGGCACCGGCGGGGGCGCCTACAGCCCCCGGGCGGGCGTGCGCCGCGACCAGATGGCCACCTTCCTCGCGCGGACGCTCCAGCTGTTCGTGCAGGCCGGGGCGCCCCTGCCGCGGTGACGGCCGCGGTGACGGCGCTGCGGCGCGGCCCCTCGCCGGAGGGTGCCCGGGCGGTAGCGTGACGATGTGGTGACGGTCTCGGCGGGCGATGCGGGTGCGCCCGTGGTCGCCGTCGTCGTCACCCACCGCCGCCAGGACCTCCTGCGGCGCTGCCTGTCCGCCGTGCTCGGCCAGACCCGCCCGCCGGACGCCGTCGTCGTCGTCGACAACGCGTCGGAGGACGGCACCGACGCCCTCGTGCGGCGGGAGTTCCCGGCGGTCGACCTCGTCGTCCTCGCGCGCAACACCGGCGGCGCGGGCGGCTTCGCGGCGGGCCTGCAGCGGGCGCTCGACGTGCACGGCGCCGGTGCCGCCTGGCTGCTCGACGACGACACCGTCCCCGAGCCGGAGGCGCTCGCCGGGCTGCTGTCCGCCCGCGACGGGTACCCCGGTGGCGTGCCCGCGCTCGTCGCGAGCCGCGTCCTGTGGACCGACGGCCGCGAGCACCCCATGAACACCCCGCGGCGGGCGCCGCTCGCCCGGCAGGAGGCGTTGCAGGCCGCCGCGGCCGTCGACGCCGTGCCGGTGCGCTCGGCGTCGTTCGTCTCGGTGCTCGTCGACGGCGCCGCCGCCCGCGCCACCGACCTGCCGGTCGCCGACTACTTCCTGTGGAACGACGACTTCGAGTACACGACGCGGCTGCTGCGCGGCCGGGCCGGGCTCGCCACGCGGCGCAGCACCGTCGTGCACCACACCCGCACCTTCGGGGCCTCCGACGCCGATCCCGGCCCGCGCTTCTACTACGAGGTGCGCAACAAGACGTGGCTGTTCACCCGCAGCCCGGGGCTCGCCCCGGTCGAGCGGCTGCTGTACGGCGGGTCGTCGCTGCGGCGCTGGGCGCGCACGGCGGCGCGCTCGTCCGACCGCCGCACGCTGCTGCGCGCCGGCGCCCGCGGGCTGCGCGACGGCCTGCGGGCGGGGCCGCGGCCGACGGCCGAGGTGCTCGCCGGCGTCCTCCCGACGCAGGTGCCGTCGTGACGGCGCCGCGCGCGGCGGGGGACGAGCAGGTCCCGTTCAGCCTCCTCATGGCCGTCTACGCCGGCGACCGCTGCGACTTCCTGCGGCGCGCCTTCGACTCCACCGTCGTCGAGCAGACCCGGCCGCCCGCCGACGTCGTCGTGGTGCAGGACGGGCCGCTGCCGGCCGACCTGCAGGCGTGCCTCGACGGGCTCGCGGCGGGCAGCCCCGTGCCGGTTCAGGTGGTGCGGCTGCCGGAGAACGTCGGGCTGGGCGCCGCGCTGCAGGCCGGGCTCGCCGCCTGCCGCCACGAGGTCGTGGCCCGCATGGACGCCGACGACGTCAGCCTGCCCGAGCGCTTCGCCGTCCAGCTGCCGGTGATCGAGGCCGGCGCGGAGATCGTCGGGTGCGCGCTGCTCGAGATCGGCCAGCACGAGGACGACGTCGTCGGCCGCCGCGTGCCGCCGACGACGCCGGCCCTCATCTCCCGCACCGCCCGGCTGCACGACCCCTTCAACCACCCGACGGTGGTCTACCGGAGGTCCGCCGTGACGGCGGCCGGCGGCTACGAGCCGCTGCCGCTCATGGAGGACTACTGGCTGTTCGCCCGCATGATCGCGCGCGGCGCGCGGGCCGCGAACCGGCCCGAGGCGCTGGTGAAGTACCGCGTCGGCGCCGGCGCCTACGACCGCCGCGGGGGCCGGGCGCTGCTGCGCGCCGAGCTCGTGCTGCAGTGGCGGTTCCTGCGCAGCGGCTTCACCACCGTGCCGCAGTTCGTCCGCAACGTCGCCGTCCGCGGCGTCTACCGGCTGGTGCCGGGGTCGGTGCGCCGGCCCGTCTACCGCACCGTGGTGGCGACGCGCGGGGAGCGCCTCGAGCGCTCGGCCGCCCGCCGCCCCTGACCAGCAGCCCCGAGAGAAGAGAGAGCCCACGTGCAGCCCGACCTCGTCGTCGTCGGATCCGGCTTCTTCGGCCTCACCGTGGCCGAGCGGGTGGCCACCGAGCTCGGCAAGCGGGTGCTCGTGCTCGAGCGCCGGCACCACCTGGGCGGCAACGCCTACAGCGAGCCGGAGGAGCAGACCGGCATCGAGGTGCACCGCTACGGCGCCCACCTGTTCCACACGAGCAACGAGCGGGTGTGGGAGTACGTCAACCGGTTCAGCGCCTTCACCGGCTACCAGCACCGCGTCTACTCGATCTACCAGGGCGAGGTCTACCCGCTGCCGATCAACCTCGGCACGGTGAACCAGTTCTTCCGCAAGGCGCTGTCGCCGGACGAGGCGCGCGCGCTCATCGCCGAGCAGGCCGACGAGATCGACTCCGGGGAGGCGCAGAACCTCGAGGAGAAGGGCATCTCGCTCATCGGGCGGCCGCTGTACGAGGCGTTCATCCGCGGCTACACGGCCAAGCAGTGGCAGACCGATCCCAAGGAGCTGCCGCCGGGCATCATCAGCCGGCTCCCGGTCCGCTACACCTACGACAACCGGTACTTCAACGACACCTACGAGGGCCTGCCGGTCGACGGCTACACCGCCCTGCTCACCCGCATGACGGAGTCGCCGAACATCGAGGTCCGGCTCGACACCGACTTCTTCGACGTCCGCGACGAGGTCGTGCCCGACGGCGTCCCGGTCCTCTACACCGGCGCGCTCGACCGGTACTTCGACTACGCCGAGGGCAAGCTGTCCTGGCGCACCCTCGACTTCGAGGAGGAGGTCCTCGACGTCACCGACTTCCAGGGCACGCCGGTCATGAACTACGCCGACGAGGACGTCCCCTTCACGCGCATCCACGAGTTCCGGCACTTCCACCCCGAGCGCGACTACCCCGAGGGCAAGACGGTGATCATGCGGGAGTACTCCCGCTTCGCCGAGGGCGACGACGAGCCGTACTACCCGGTGGGCACGCCGCAGGACCGCGAGATGCTCCTGCGCTACCGCGAGCGGGCCAAGGCGGAGAAGGGCGTGCTGTTCGGCGGGCGCCTGGGCACCTACCAGTACCTCGACATGCACATGGCCATCGCCTCGGCGCTGCGCATGTACGACAACGTGCTCAAGCCGCACCTCGTCGACGGCGCCCCGCTGCGCGACGAGGACTGAGCGGGGCGCCGCCCGCTCCGGAGATCGACAGGGGTCCGGCGTCGGAACGGCTCCGGCGTGTCGAGCGTGTCCTGACCGGACAGATGTCGGACACGCCGTACCGGACAGATGTCGGACACCTGACCGCGGATGGCGCCTGCTGGCGTCATGCCGCTGAAGGTGATGGACCTCGTGGATCAACGTCTAGCGATCTTGCAGGAGCCCG
>DATMKB010000402.1:0-5567 GCA_035553635.1 Mycobacteriales bacterium | reverse complement strand
TCGACGGTGGCGCCCTCGGCGAAGCGCGCCTGCAGCCCGGACAGGTCGGCGCCGGACAGGTGCGCCCGGAAGGTGTCGGCCACGGCGCGGCGCAGCAGGTGCTCGAGCACCTCGAGCTCGCGCCCCTCCTCGGCGTGCTCGAACTCGACCTTGCCCCGGGCGGCGGGGACGGCGCCCGGCAGGTCGCAGACCCGGGCGACCGGGGCCTCGCCGGTCACGGCGGCCCGGCGCAGCGCGGACGCCGCGACCGTCTCGGCCGCCGCCACGGCGAAGCGCGCGCTGACGCCGGAGCGGACGTCGACCTGCGGGGCCTCGCGCACCAGCCGCGTCCAGCGGGCCACGACCTCGTACAGGTGGTCGGGCACCACGACCCCCGGAGCGGGCAGCGCCTCCTGCCGGACGACCTCGACCTCGTGCTCGAGCGA
Organism: Mycobacteriales bacterium; assembly: GCA_035553635.1. Taxonomy (GTDB): domain Bacteria; phylum Actinomycetota; class Actinomycetes; order Mycobacteriales; family SCTD01; genus DATLGD01. The sequence goes on along the minus strand of DATMKB010000402.1, from coordinate 5,142 downwards.
GAGCGGGTAGTGCGTGCGCACCTCTGCGCCGAAGCGGTCCTTGAGCGGCGTGATGATGCGTCCGCGGTTCGTGTAGTCCTCGGGGTTGGCGCTCGCCACCAGCAGCAGGTCGAGCGGCAGCCGCAGCTGGTAGCCGCGCACCTGGATGTCGCGCTCCTCGAGGACGTTCAGGAGCGCCACCTGGATGCGCTCGGCGAGGTCGGGCAGCTCGTTGACGCTGAAGATGCCGCGGTTGGTGCGCGGCACGAGCCCGAAGTGCACGGTCTCCGGGTCGCCGAGCGTGCGGCCCTCGGCGACCTTGACCGGGTCGACGTCACCGACGAGGTCGCCGACGCTGGTGTCGGGCGTCGCGAGCTTCTCGCCGTAGCGCTCGCTGCGGTGCTTCCAGGCCACGGGCGTGCGCTCGCCCTCGCTCGCCACGAGGCGCTGGCACCGCACGCACACGGGCGCGTAGGGGTGGTCGTTGACCTCGCAGCCCGCCACGACCGGCGTCCACTCGTCGAGCAGGCCGACGAGCGTGCGGATGAGCCGGGTCTTGCCCTGGCCGCGCTCGCCGAGCAGGACGAGGTCGTGACCGGCGAGCAGAGCGCGCTCGACCTGCGGCAGCACCGTGTCGTCGAAGCCCAGGATCCCGGGGAAGGCCGGCTCGCTGGCGCGCAGCCGCGCCAGCAGGTTCGCCCGCACCTCGTCCTTGACCGGCACGTGCTCGTGGCCGGACGCGCGGAGGTCGGCGAGGGTCGTGGGGGCGGGGGCCGTCACACCCGCACGCTACGTCCGCACCGGCCGACCTGCCACGCCGTCGGAGTGGCGGCGTTGCGTCCGTCTGGCAGCACACGGGCGCGCCCGACGGTGCCGGACGTCCGCTCGTGCCGGCGCATCGCGTCCGGCGCAGTGCGCTGCGGCGATGTGCTGCCAGACGGACGGACGAGGCGGCAGGATGGCCGCGTGGCGCGCTTCGGGGACGGGCTGGCGACGGGCGCGGACCTGGCCGCCGCCGCGGACGAGGCGGTCTCCGCCGCGCTCGCGCCGCTCGGCGGGCGGGTGCCCGACCTCGTCTGCGCGTTCGTCAGCGGCGACGACCCCGACCGCACGGCGCAGGCCCTCGAGCAGGTGGCGCAGCGCGCGGGCGCGGCGGCGGTCGTGGGCTGCAGCGCCGGAGGCGTCCTGGCCGGCGCCCGCGGCGTGGAGGCGGCGAGCGCGGTGGCCGTCTGGGCCGCCGTCCTGCCCGGCGCCCGGGTGCGCACCTTCCACCTCGAGGTCATGACCGGCGGCGCGCAGGCCGCCGTCCTCGGCCTGCCGCCGCCGGGCGACGACGCCGACGAGGTCTGCGTGCTGCTCGCCGACCCGTGGAGCTTCCCGGCCGACGGTTTCGCCAGCCGCGCCAACGACGCCCTGCCCGGCCTGCCGCTCGTCGGGGGGCTGGCCGGCGGCGGCCGGGCCGCCGGCTCGACCCGGCTGCTCGTCGACGGCCGGGTCGTCGACCGCGGAGCCGTCGGCGTGCTGCTGAGCGGCACCGGCGCCACCGCGGTGGTGAGCCAGGGGTGCCGGCCGGTGGGCCCGGCGATGACGGTCACCGACGCCGCCGGCAACGTGGTGCGCGGGCTGGCCGGCATGCGCGCGCTCGACAAGCTCGAGCAGGTGCTCACCTCGCTCCCGCCGCAGGACCAGGCGCTCGCGTCGTCCGGCCTGCAGATCGGCCTGGCGCGCGACGAGTACGCCGAGGAGGAGGACTGGCTCGTGCGCGGCGTGCTCGGCCTCGAGCGGGAGACCGGCGGCATCGTGGTGGGCGACGTCGTGCCGGTGGGGCGGACGCTGCGCCTGCAGGTGCGCGACGCCGAGGCCGCAGACGCGTCGCTGCGCGCCTCGCTCGCCCGGTACCGCGGCAACGTGCGCGACGCCCCGGCCGGTGGCGCGCTGCTGTTCTCCTGCAACGGGCGGGGGGCGTCGCTGTTCGGCACCGCCGACCACGACCCGGCGCTGGTGCGCGAGCAGCTCGCCGTGCAGGGCCTGGCCGGGTTCTTCGCCGGCGGCGAGCTCGGCCCGGTGGCCGGCACCAACCACCTGCACGGGTACACGGCGTCGCTGCTCGCGTTCCCCGGCTGACGTGCCGGTCCTCGCGCTCGACGTCGGCGGCACCAAGCTCGCCGCGGCCCTCGTCGACGACGACGGGACGCTGCTGCGCTCCGAGCGGGTGCCCACCGCGGCCGACCCGTGGGCCGACGCCGCCGCCCTGCTCGAGCGGGTGCGCGGCGGCGCCCGGGTCGACGCCGTCGGCGCGGGGTGCGGCGGGCCGATGGAGTGGCCCGAGGGCGTCGTCTCGCCGCTGAACATGCCGCAGTGGCGGGGCTTCCCGCTGCGCGCCGCGCTGCAGGACCTCGTGCCCGGCGTCCCCGTGGCGGTGCACAACGACGCCGTCTGCTTCGCGCTCGGCGAGCACCTGGCCGGCGCCGGCCGCGGCGCCCGCGACCTGCTCGGCGTGGTCGTCTCGACCGGCGTCGGCGGCGGGCTGGTGCTCGACGGGCGGGTGCGCGACGGCCGCACCGGCAGCGCCGGGCACGTGGGGCACGTCGTCGTCGAGCCGGACGGGCCGGAGTGCGGCTGCGGGGCGCGCGGCTGCCTGGAGGCCGTGGCCCGCGGCCCGGCGGTGGTGGCCCGCGCGCGGGCCCGCGGGTGCCCGGCGGTCGACGGGCGGTCGCTGGCGGCGCTCGCCGCCGCCGGGGACGCCGTCGCCGTCGACGAGCTCGCCCGGGCGGGACGGGCGGTGGGCACCGCGCTCGCGGGCGTCGCGGCCCTGCTCGATCTCGACCTCGTGGTCGTGGGCGGCGGGCTCTCGCAGGCCGGACCGCCGCTGTGGGACCCGCTGCACGCGGCGGTCCGCGCGTCGGCGCGGCTGCCCTTCACCGAGGTGCTGCGCGTGGTGCCGGCCGCGCTCGGCCAGGACGCGGGGCTGGTCGGTGCCGCGGCGCTCGTGCTGCGGCGTACCGGCTAGGACAGCGCGCGCACCACCGCGCCGGTCACCGCCGCGACGTCGTCGGAGGACGAGACGTAGGGCGGCATCGTGTAGACGAGGCGGCCGAAGGGGCGCACCCAGGCCCCCTCGTCGACCAGGCGCGGCTGCAGGGTGGCCATGTCGCAGGGCGCGTCGAGCTCGACGACGCCGATCGCGCCCAGCACCCGCACGTCGGCGACACCCGGCGTGCCGCGCAGCGGCGTGAGCCCGCGCGCCAGCTCCGCGCCGATGCGGGGGACGGTCGTGCGCCAGGTGTCGCGCAGCAGCCCGACGGACGCGCGCGCGACGCTGCACGCCAGCGGGTTCGCCATGAAGGTCGGGCCGTGCATGAAGGCGCCACCGTTCGCGTCGCAGCGCGCCGCGACGTCGTCGGTGGCGAGCACGGCGCCCAGCGTCATGGTGCCCCCGGTCAGCGCCTTGCCGACGCAGAGGACGTCCGGGACGACGCCCGCGTGGTCCATGCCGAACCACTCACCCGTGCGCCCGAACCCGGTGGCGATCTCGTCGAAGACCACGAGGACCCCGGCCGCGCGGCACAGCTGCACCAGGCGCCGTAGCCACTCCGGCGCGTACCAGCGCATCCCGCCGGCGCCCTGGACCACCGGTTCGACGACGACGGCGGCCAGGTCGTCCCGCTCGAGGGCCGCGACGACCTGCGCCAGGTCCTCGTCGACGACGTCCTCGTCGTAGCGCGGTCGGGGGCGGTCGACGAAGACCTGCTGCACGACGTGGCCGGCGTAGACGGAGTGCATGCCGTCGGGGTCGGTCACGGCCATCGCGCCGGAGGTGTCCCCGTGGTAGCCGCCGCGCACGGCGAGCACCCGCGGCCGGCCGGTGGCCTGCACCGCCATCTTCAGCGCCACCTCGACGGCCACCGAGCCGCTGTCGGCGAAGAAGACCCGGGTCAGCGGCTCCGGTGTGACGTCGACGAGCAGCTCGGCGAGCTCGACCGCCGGCGCGTGCGTCAGCCCGCCGAACATGACGTGCGCGAAGCGGTCGACCTGCGCGTGCAGGGCAGCGTCCAGGACCGGGTGGCGGTACCCGTGCACGGCCGCCCACCAGGAGCTCATGCCGTCGACGACCGTCCTGCCGTCGTCGAGGGTCAGCGTCGTGCCGCAGGCGTCCACGACGCCGAACAGCGGGGTGGGTCGGGTCGCCGGGGCGTACGGGTGCCAGAGGACCCGGCGGTCCCGGGCGACCAGGTCGCTCACAGCGACGAGGACAGCCCCTTGAGCGGCATGCGCAGGTCCTCGAGCATCGCGAGGTCCTGGGTCGCCGGCCGGCCCAGCGTCGTCAGGTAGTTGCCGACGATCACGGCGTTGATGCCGCCCAGCATCCCGTCGCGGGCGAGGTCGCCGAGGGTGATCTCCCGGCCGCCGGCGAAGCGCAGGATCGTGCGGGGCAGCGCCAGTCGGAAGACGGCGACGGCCTGCAGCGCCTCGGCGGCGGCCATCACCGGGAGGTCGCCGAAGGGCGTGCCGGGGCGCGGGTTGAGGAAGTTGAGGGGCACCTCGTCGGGCTGCAGCTCCCCGAGCTGGGCGGCGAACTCGGCCCGCTGCTCGAGGGTCTCGCCCATGCCGAGGATGCCGCCGCAGCAGACCTCCATGCCGGCCTCGCGGACCATCCGCAGCGTGTCCCAGCGCTCTTCCCACGTGTGGGTGGTCACGACCTGCGGGAAGTGCGACCGCGCCGTCTCGAGGTTGTGGTTGTAGCGGTGCACGCCGAGTGCGGCGAGCTCGTCGACCTGCTCCTGCGTGAGCATCCCGAGCGAGCAGGCGACCTGGATGTCGACCGCCTCGCGGATCGCCCGCACGCCGTCGCGGACCTGGGCCATGAGCCGCTCGTCGGGGCCGCGGACGGCGGCGACGATGCAGAACTCCGTCGCCCCCGTGGCCGCGGTCTCACGGGCCGCCTCGACGAGGGAGGGGATGTCGAGCCAGGCGGCCCGCACCGGGGAGGGGAAGCGCCCCGACTGCGAGCAGAAGTGGCAGTCCTCGGGGCAGCCGCCGGTCTTGAGGCTGACGATGCCCTCGACCTCGACCTCCGGCCCGCACCAGCGCATCCGCACCTCGTGAGCGAGCTGCAGGAGCTCGGGCAGGCGGTCCTCGGGCAGCCGCAGCGCGGCGAGCGCC
>DATMKB010000401.1:0-3831 GCA_035553635.1 Mycobacteriales bacterium | reverse complement strand
CTCGAGCACGGGCCGCTGCCCGAGCCGTGCGTGGCGATGCTGGTGTCCGGCGGCCACTCGAGCCTGCTGCTCGTCGAGGACGTCACCCGGACGCTGACGCCCCTCGGCCAGACGGTCGACGACGCCGCCGGGGAGGCGTTCGACAAGGTGGCGCGGCTGCTGGGCCTGGGCTTCCCCGGCGGCCCGGTGGTCGACCGGCTCGCCGCCGAGGGCGACCGCGAGGCCGTCGCCTTCCCGCGCGCGATGCCGGACTCGCTCGACGTCTCGTTCAGCGGCCTCAAGACCGCGGTGGCCCGCTGGGTCGAGGCCCGCGAGCGCGCGGGGGAGCCGGTGCCGGTGGCCGACGTGTGCGCGAGCTTCCAGGAGGCGGTGGTCGACGTCCTCACCGCCAAGGCGGTGCGGGCCTGCCGCGAGCAGGGCGTCGGGGCGCTGCTCATCGGCGGCGGCGTCGCGGCGAACAGCCGCCTGCGGGCGCTCGCGCAGGAGCGCTGCGACCGGGCCGGCCTGCAGCTGCGGGTGCCGCGGCCGGGCCTGTGCACCGACAACGGGGCGATGGTCGCGGCCCTGGGCGCGCGCCTCGTGGACGCCGGGGTGGCGCCGAGCGCCCTCGACCTGCCGGCCGACAGCGCCCTCGAGGTCACCGAGGTGCTGGCGGGTTGATGTGCTGGCACTCGGAGGTCTAGAGTGCCAAGCGTCCAGGCACCTGACCCCCGCGACGGCAGGCCGCCCGGTCCGTCCCTTCGGATCGACCCGCCCAGGAGGCACCGTGACCACCGCGACCAAGGTCGCCATCAAGCCGCTCGAGGACCGCATCGTCGTCCAGGCGAGCGAGGCCGAGACCACCACCGCGTCCGGCATCGTCATCCCCGACACGGCCAAGGAGAAGCCGCAGGAGGGCACCGTCCTCGCCGTCGGCCCCGGCCGCATCGACGACAACGGCAACCGCGTCCCGCTCGACGTCAAGGTCGGCGACAAGGTGCTGTACAGCAAGTACGGCGGTACCGAGGTCAAGTACGCCGGTGAGGAGTACCTCGTGCTCTCCGCCCGCGACGTCCTCGCCGTCATCGAGGGCTAGACCCCGCTCGTCCTGACGGAGCCCCGGTCCCGACGCGGGGCCGGGGCTCCGCTCGTTCTCCCCAGACCTAGGAAGAAGGCTCCGTGGCCAAGCAGCTCCAGTTCTCCGAGGACGCCCGCCGCTCGCTCGAGCGCGGCGTGGACGCCCTCGCCAACGCCGTCAAGGTGACCCTCGGCCCGAAGGGCCGCAACGTCGTCCTGGCCAAGGCCTACGGCGGCCCCACCATCACCAACGACGGCGTCACCATCGCGCGCGACGTCGAGCTCGAGGACCCGCTCGAGAACCTCGGCGCCCAGCTCGCCAAGGAGGTCGCCACCAAGACCAACGACGTCGCGGGCGACGGCACCACCACCGCCACCGTCCTCGGCCAGGCCATGGTCCACCTGGGCCTGCGCCAGGTCGCCGCGGGCGCGAACCCCATGTCGCTGAAGGTCGGCATCGACGCTGCCGTCGACGCCGTCGACGAGGCGCTGCTCGCCGCCGCGACGGAGGTGCAGACGCACGCCGAGATCGCCGCCGTCGCCGCCATCTCGGCGCAGGACGCGACCGTCGGCGAGCTCGTCGCCGAGGCGATCGACAAGGTCGGCAAGGACGGCGTCATCACGGTCGAGGAGAGCCAGGCCACCGGCCTCGAGCTCGAGCTCACCGAGGGCATGCAGTTCGACAAGGGCTACATCAGCCCGTACTTCGTCACCGACGCCGAGCGCATGGAGGCCGTCCTCGACGACGCCTACGTGCTCGTCGTCAACGGCAAGGTCTCGGCCATCAGCGAGCTGCTCCCGCTGCTCGAGAAGGTCGTGCAGGCCCAGAAGCCGCTGCTCATCATCGCCGAGGACGTCGACGGCGAGGCGCTGTCGACGCTGGTCGTCAACGCGATCCGCAAGACCCTCAAGGTCGCGGCCGTGAAGGCGCCGGGCTTCGGCGACCGTCGCAAGGCGATGCTGCAGGACATGGCCGTGCTCACCGGCGGCCAGGTCGTGTCGGCCGAGGTCGGCCTCAAGCTCGACCAGGTCGGCCTCGAGGTGCTCGGCCGCGCCCGCACCGTCACGGTCACCAAGGAGCTCACGACCATCGTCGACGGCGCCGGCTCGGCCGACGACGTCGCCGGCCGCGTCGCGCAGATCAAGCAGGAGATCGAGAACAGCGACTCCGACTGGGACCGCGAGAAGCTCCAGGAGCGCCTGGCGAAGCTGGCCGGCGGCGTCGCCGTCATCAAGGTCGGCGCGCACACCGAGACCGAGCTCAAGGAGCGCAAGCACCGCCTCGAGGACGCCGTCTCGGCGACCCGCGCGGCGGTCGAGGAGGGCATCGTCCCCGGCGGCGGCGCGGCGCTCGTGCACGCGGCCGCGGCGCTCGAGGGCGGCCTGGGCAAGGAGGGCGACGAGCTCGCCGGCGTGAAGCTGGTGCGCGCGGCGCTCGACGAGCCGGCCTACTGGATCGCCTCGAACGCGGGCCTCGAGGGCCGCGTGGCCGTCAACCGCGCCCGCGAGGCCGGCGCCGGCCAGGGCCTCAACGCCGCCACCGGCGAGTACGGCGACCTCGTGGCCGCCGGCATCGTCGACCCGGTCAAGGTGACGCGCTCGGCGGTGCGCAACGCCGCGTCGATCGCGTCGATGCTGCTCACCACGGAGACGCTGGTGGCCGACAAGCCCGAGGAGGAGCCGGCGGCCGCCGGTCACGGCCACGGGCACGGCCACGGGCACTCCCACTAGGCAGGGCACCGGCGACGGCCCGGGTCCCCGCACGGGGGCCCGGGCCGTCGTGCGTCCGGACTGTCGGAGGGCGGTGGCAGGGTCACTCGCATGACCTCTGCGACGTGGGGCGAGTTCGCCCGCGAGGCGCCGGAGCTCGCCGCGTCGGTGCGCGCGTGCTTCGGCGTCCGCAAGCACTGCACGATGGCGACGCTGCGCGCCGACGGTTCGCCGCGCATCAGCGGCACCGAGGTGCAGCTGTCCGACGACGAGCTCTGCGTGGGGAGCATGCCCGGCGCGGTCAAGGCTCGGGACCTGCTGCGCGACGCGCGGCTGGCCGTCCACTCGCCCACCGTCGACCCGCCCGAGGGCGACGAGAGCTCGTGGGCCGGGGAGGCGAAGGTGGCGGGCCGGGCGGTCGCGGAGATCGCGGACGACGGGTCGCACCGCTTCCGGCTCCGGCTCTCGGAGGTCGTGCACACCGCCGTGGAGGGCGACGAGCTCGTGATCACCTCCTGGCACCCCGGGCGCGGCGTCGAGGTCGTGCGGCGCGGCTGAGCGGCGTCCGGGGTCAGCGGCGGGCGGACCAGCAGGTGGCGCCGCCGACGACCGCGCCCCACGCGGCCCCGAGCACCAGCACCGACCGCAGCACCGGGCCGCCCTCGAGCAGGACGGCGCCCAGCACGGCGACGAGAGCGGCCCCGAGCAGCAGCAGCCCGCCGGCGAGCGGTCCGGCGCGGTCGAGGAGCGCGTCGTCGAGGGCGGACGGGCGGAGCACCCGCGCACTGTCCCGCTCGCGCGGCGCGGCGGCAAGGACGGTCAGGGTGCGGCCGGCCGGACCTCGACGCCGTCGGCGGCGGGCAGCCGGAGCACCACCACCCGGCGGGCCCGGCCGAGCACGACGGTGTCGCGCCGGAAGACGTGGTGCGCCCCCTCGACGCAGTGGTCGTCGGCCTCGACGACCTGCGGGGGGCGGGACGGCACGGAGACGGTGAAGCGCACGGGGCGAGTCCTCTCGAGGCGAGTCTCGACCCTCGAGCGGAGCCTGCCGCACGCCTCCGACAG
>DATMKB010000400.1:0-11857 GCA_035553635.1 Mycobacteriales bacterium | reverse complement strand
ACACCTCGTGGCGGGTGCTGCTGCAGTCGTTCAGCCCGAGCGACCTGCTGCTGGCGCGCGCGCTCGACCCGGCGCTGCCGACGGTGCAGCTGCTCGCCGCCGTGCCGCCGGCCGGTCCTGCGCGCGACGCGGTGCTCGACGGCGTCGCCCGGTACGCCGACGGGATCGGCCCGTCGGCGGGCGGCGTCGACGCGGCGCTCGTGCAGGCCGCGCACGCGCGGTGCCTGCAGGTGCACCCGTACACGGTCGACGACCGCGACCGACTGCAGTCGCTCGTCGACGCCGGCGTCGACGGCGTCTTCACGAACCGGCCCGACGTCCTCGACGAGGTGCTCTTCCCCGACCGCGCGGCGCAGCGCCGGCCGGACGCGGGCGTGCGGAACGCCGCGCTGGCCGCCCAGCGGTCGCGGGACTGCCGGGGGTAGTCGAGGAACACGGGGGTCCGACGGTCCTGGCTCGCTCGTCCGCCGTCCCCAGGCGTCGTCGTCGCGGCCTGCGAGTGCCTCGCGAGCACCGCGCTACGACGTTTCCTCCGGCTTCTCCACAGGGCCCGAAAGTGCCGCTGACCTGCGGTTCTTGTCGTAGGGCGGGGCTAGGTTCGTCGCATGGGAGCAGCGCTGGGGGCACTGGTGGCGGCGGTCGACGACGCCGTCGCGGTGCCCGTGCGCGAGCTGTGCCCGGCGGAGCTGCAGCTGCTGATCGCCGGGGTGCAGGCGGAGGCGGACCGGCTGGTCGGGTGGGTGTCGTGCGCGGCCGGTCAGCTCGCCGCGGTCGGTGCTGGTCGGGTCGCGACCGACGACGGCGGTGACCGTTCGGTGGCGGGCTGGCTCGCGGAGGCGACGCGCACGTCGGTCGGCTCGGCCGGGTCGCGGCTGCGGACCTCGACGGCGCTGCGGGACCTGCCCTTGGTGGCGCAGGCGGTGCTCGACGGGGTGCTGACGCAGGAGCAGGCCGCGGTCCTCGCTCGGCTCGTCGGACGGATCCCGACCGCCTCGCTGGCCGAAGTGGAGCCGCAGATGATCGAGGTCGCCGCCGGGCGCGACCCCTCGGCCCTGGCCCAGTGGGTCCGGCACCTGATCGCGACGCACTGCGAACCGGCCCTGGACGCCGACGAGAACCGGGCGCACGAGCGCAGGCACCTGACCACGCGGCGCGGCGCGGACGGCTCCGTGCGCGGCGCGTTCAGCCTGGCGGCCGGGGACGCCGAGCCCGTCCTGACCGCGCTCGAGGCGCTGTCGCGCCGGCAGGGCGACGCCGACACCCGCTCGGCCGGGCAGCGCCGCGCCGACGCGCTCACCGAGCTCGCCGAACGAGCGCTGCGGGCCGAGGAGGACCTGCCCGCGCACGGCGGGCACCGGCCGCAGCTGTCCTACGTCCTGCCGGCCGACTGGGCCGCCCGATCGTCCTGCACCGACTGCCGGCCGTGCGGGGAGCACCGGCCGCCCGCCTTCGCCGACACGGTGGTGGCCTCGCTGCCCGGCCACCCGGGGGTGCCGGCCGAGCACGGCTGCGCCACCGCCGCCTGGACCGGCCCGGCGACCCGGTCCCGTGTCGAGGCGCTGCTGTGCGACGCCCGCATCACCCGCGTCCTGCTCGACACCACCGGCCAGGTCCGCGGCCTCGAGACCCTGACCGACACCGTCACCGCGTCGCAGCGGCGGGCGCTCGCCGCCCGCGACCTCGGCTGCGCCGCCCGCGGCTGCACCCGGCCACCGGCGGTCTGCGACGCCCACCACCTGCTCGAGGTCAGCCGCGGCGGCGCCACCACCCTGTCGAACCTCGTCCTCCTGTGCCGGCGCCACCACGTCCTGTGGCACCGCGGCCAGCTGCGGCTGACCGACCTGCACGTCCCCTGGTCGGACACCGTCGGCGGCTCCGGGCCACCCGGCCGGCCCGCCGCCTGAGCCCCGCAGGACGGGGCAGCCGACACCGGACCGCGGCGCTCCCGCGAGGAGCGCACACGGTCGCTGACGCGCGTCCTCGGCGACGTGCGCACACGGCGGTCGGCGCCGGGCGGCGCCCGGCCCGCCTGCAGGACGCGCATCGTGACCTGAGCGGGTCCGGCGGCACCGCCGCGCCCGTCAGGCCCCGCGCCGCCGCGGGGCGCGGCCGGCGGGCTGCGACGGGCTCGGCAGGTCCGGCGCTGGGGGCACGTCGAGGGTGACCGGCTCCCCGGGGGCCAGCACGAACGGCTCGCCGTGGTGCTGCAGCTCGACCCGGTCGCCGTCGAGCAGCTCGTACGTCGCACGGCCGGGGACCACCTCGACGAGGATGCGGCGCCCGCGGTGCAGCATCCGGAACGCCAGGCGGTCGAGCCCCCGGGGCAGCTGCGGCGCGAACGACAGCTGCCCGACGTGGTCCCGCATGCCGCCGAAGCCCGCGACGAGCGCGGTCCACGCACCGGCGAGCGACGCCATGTGCAGCCCGTCACGGGTCTTGCGCGCGAGGTCCTGCAGGTCCATGAGCGCGGCCTCGCCGGTGTAGTCGTAGCCGAGGTCGAGGTGCCCGACCTCGGCCGCGACCACGGCCTGCGTGCACGCGGACAGCGACGAGTCGCGCACCGTCAGCGGCTCGTAGTACTCGAATCCCCGCCGCTTCTCCTCGGCCGTGAAGGAGGAGCCGCACAGGTGCAGCGCGAGCAGGAGGTCCGCCTGCTTCACCACCTGCTTGCGGTACAGCTCGAAGTAGGGGAAGTGCAGGAGCAGCGGGTAGCGCTCGGGCGGCGTGCCCTCGAAGTCCCAGACGGCGTGGTCGGTGAACCCCTCCGACTGCGGGTGCACCTGGCGGGCCTCGTCGTACGGCACGACCATGCGGTCGGCGGCCCGCCGCCAGCCGGCCACCTCGTCCTCGTCGACCTCCAGCAGCGGCCACAGGTCGCGGTGCCGCTCGGCCACGAGCGCCGCCGCGACGAGGTTGCGCTGCGCCATGAGGTTGGTGAAGACGTTGTTGTCGACGACGGCGGTGTACTCGTCCGGGCCGGTCACGCCGTCGATGCGGAAGCCGTCGTCGCCGTGGTGGCCGAGCGAGCGCCACAGGCGCGCGGTGTGCACGAGCAGCTCGAGCGCCACCTCCCGCTCGAACCGCTCGTCACCCGTCGCGTTGACGTAGCGGACGGTCGCGTCGGCGATGTCGGCGTTCACGTGGAAGGCGGCGGTGCCGGCCGGCCAGTAGCCGCTGCACTCCTCGCCGTTGATGGTGCGCCAGGGGAAGCTCGCCCCCTCGAGGCCGAGCGTGGCGGCGTGCTCGAGCGCCTTCGGCAGCGTGCTGTGCCGCCAGCGCAGGACGTCGCCCGCGGCGTCGGGCAGCGTGTGGATGAGCAGCGGCAGGACGAAGACCTCGGTGTCCCAGAACGCGTGCCCGTCGTAGCCGGGCCCGGTGAGCCCCTTGGCCGGGATCGGACGGCGCTCGGCGCGGACGGCCGACTGCAGCACGTGGAACATGGCGAAGCGGACGGCCTGCTGGAGCTCGGGGTCGCCGTCGACCTCGACGTCGGCGCCGGCCCAGTACCCGTCGAGGAAGGCGCGCTGCTCGGCGGCGAGCCCGTCGAACCCCGACGAGCACGCGGCCGTCAGCGCGGCGGCGACCTGGTCGCGCACCGACGGTGCCGAGCGCACCGACGACCACCCGTACGACACGAGCTTGTCGACGCGCAGCACCTCGCCGGGCTCGAGCACCGTCGTGGCGCCCACCCGCACCCAGTCCGCGCCGTGCTCCCCGCGGGTGCGCACGTCGCCCGGCGCGGTGAGGAGGTTCTCCATCGCGGCGGCGACCGTGATCCCGCTGCGGCGCGTGCGGTGCACCAGGTAGCCGCCGTTGCCGCGCACCGCGCTGTCGAGGCCCTCGAGCGCGTCCTGCAGGACGGCCGACACCCGCGGGTCGCCGCCGCCGAGGTCGGGCAGCTCCTCGTCCGCGACGAGCCCGGACTGCACGACGACGCGGGTGCGGGCGTCGACCGCCTCCACCTCGAAGCGCGTCGCGAGCACGGCGCGCTGCGTGAACGACACGAGCCGGGTCGACCGGACGCGCACCACCCGCCCGGCCGGCGACTCCCACTCGAGCTCGCGGCGCAGGACGCCGTCGCGCAGGTCGAGCGTGCGCGTGTGCGAGCGCAGGGTGCCGTAGCGCACGTCGAACGGCTCGTCGTCGACGAGCAGCCGGAGCAGCTTGCCGTTGGTGACGTTGATGACCGTCTGGCCCGACTCCGGGTAGCCGTAGCCCGCCTCGGCGTGCGGCAGCGGCCGCAGCTCGTAGACGGAGTTGAGGTACGTGCCCGGCAGGACGTGCGGCTCGCCCTCGTCCAGCGTGCCGCGGACGCCGATGTGCCCGTTCGACAGCGCGAACAGCGACTCGGTGCGGGCGAGCAGCGACAGGTCGAGGGCCTGCTCGGTGAGCGCCCAGGGCTCGACGGACAGCACCGGCTCGTCGGCGGGGATCACCGGAGCAGCTCCGACAGGTCGCGCACGACGACGTCGGCGCCGGCCTCGCGCAGCGCGCCGGCCTGCCCGGCCTGGTCGACGCCCACCACCCAGGCGAAGCCGCCCGCGCGGCCGGCCGCCACGCCGGACAGCGCGTCCTCGAAGACGGCGGCGTCGTCGGGGCCGCCGCCCAGGTCGCGCGCCGCGGCGAGGAAGGTGTCCGGCGCCGGCTTGCCCGGCAGCCCGCGCTCGCGCGCGACGACGCCGTCGACCCGGGCGTCGAAGAGGTCCCCGATGCCGGCCGCCTCGAGGACGAGCACCGTGTTGGCGCTCGACGACACCACCGCCGTGCGCAGCCCCGCCTCGCGGACGGCCCGGACGTAGGCGATCGAGCCGTCGAACGTCTCGACGCCGTCGCGCTCGATGACCGCCTGCACCAGGTCGTTCTTGCGCGCGCTGAGCCCCCACACCGTCTCGGCGTCGGGCCCGTCGTCGGGCGTGCCCTCGGGCAGCACGACCCCGCGCGAGCGCAGGAAGTCGCGGGTGCCGTCCTGCCGCGGCTTGCCGTCGACGTGGAGCGTGTAGTCGAGGTGGGCGTCGAAGGGCACGAACGGCTCGCCGGTGCGCTCCGCGCGCTCGCGCAGCCAGCCGTCGAACATCTCCTTCCACGCCGCCGTGTGCTGGGCGGCGGTGCGGGTGAGCACGCCGTCGAGGTCGAACAGGCACAGCCGCACCGCCGAGGGCAGGCCCAGGGGAGTCAGGTCGGGAGCGGTCATGCCGGGCAGTGTGCCCGTGGCGCGCGTCGCACACCGCGTGACGGCGGCCTCCTCGGGGAACGGCACCGACGTGCTCCGCTCCCTCCTGACCGTCGTCGCAGCTGCCGTCGTGCTCACCGCCTGCGGGGGCGGGGGGAGAGGCGCCCCTGTCCGCCGACGACGTCGTCGTCGAGAGCTGCGAGCGCCTCGTCGACCACCCGACGGGGCTGCCGTACGCCGTCGGCACGGCCGTGAACCGGGGGACCGAGGCCGCCGACCTGCGCTTCCGGGTGCTCTTCCAGGGCGAGGACGGGACGCGCGTCACGGCCGGCCTCGTCTCGCTGCCGGACGTGCCGCCCGGGCGCACCGCCCGCTGGCAGAGCTGGGGCACCGCCCCCGGCGTGCCGTCGGGCTGCGACGTCGCACCGCGCTGACGCGCGCCGGCCGGTCCTGCTGACAGGATGGGCGGCATGGATCGCCAGCAGGAGTTCGTCCTCCGCACCCTGGAGGAGCGGGACATCCGCTTCATCCGCCTCTGGTTCACCGACGTCCTCGGGACGCTCAAGTCGGTGGCCATCGCGCCGGCCGAGCTCGAGGGGGCCTTCGCCGAGGGCATCGGGTTCGACGGCTCGGCCATCGAGGGCTTCGCGCGCGTGCAGGAGTCGGACATGCTGGCCAAGCCCGACCCGGCCACCTTCCAGGTGCTGCCGTGGCGCGGCGAGTCGCCGGGCACCGCGCGCATGTTCTGCGACATCCACATGCCCGACGGCACGCCGTCGTGGGCCGACCCGCGGCACGTGCTGCGGCGGGCGCTCGCCAAGGCGTCCGACCTCGGCTTCACCTTCTACACGCACCCCGAGATCGAGTTCTTCCTCCTCGAGGGCGTGCCGGAGGACCGCGGCGTGCCCCGGCCGGTCGACGCCGGCGGCTACTTCGACCTCACCCCGCACGACGTGAGCCACGACTTCCGCCGGCAGGCCATCACGATGCTCGAGGCGATGGGCATCTCGGTGGAGTTCAGCCACCACGAGGTCGCGCCGGGGCAGCAGGAGATCGACCTTCGCTACGCCGACGCCCTCTCGACCGCCGACAACGTGCTCACGACGCGCCACGTCATCAAGGAGGTCGCCCTGTCGCAGGGCGTCTACGCGAGCTTCATGCCCAAGCCGTTCAGCGACCAGCCCGGCAGCGGCATGCACACGCACCTGTCGCTGTTCGAGGGCGACACCAACGCGTTCTACGACCCGGCCGACGACCTGCGCCTGTCGAAGGTCGCCAAGCACTTCATCGCCGGCCTCCTGCAGCACGCCGCCGAGATCACCGCGGTGACGAACCAGTGGGTCAACTCCTACAAGCGGCTGGTGGCCGGCGGGGAGGCTCCGCCGTACGCCGTCTGGGGCAGCAACAACCGCAGCGCCCTCGTGCGCGTGCCGATGTACAAGCCGACCAAGAGCGGCTCGACGCGCATCGAGGTGCGCAGCCCCGACAGCGCCACCAACCCCTACCTCTGCTTCGCGCTGCTGCTCGCGGCGGGCCTGCGCGGCGTCGAGCAGGAGCTGCCGCTTCCGCCCGGCGCGGAGGACGACGTGTGGTCGCTGTCCGAGCAGGAGCGGCGGGCGCTGGGCATGCGCCCGCTGCCGACGTCGCTCGCCGAGGCGATCGCCGCGATGGAGGGCAGCGAGCTGGTCGCCGAGACGCTCGGCGAGCACGTCTTCGACTTCTTCCTTCGCAACAAGCGCGCCGAGTGGCAGGCCTACCGCAGCGAGGTCACGCCGTTCGAGCTCGGCCGCTACCTCCCGGTCCTGTGAGCCGTCCCGCGCGCGCGCTCGTCGTCACGCACTCGGCCGACGAAACGCCCGGCACGCTGGAGGAGTGGCTCCCGGCGGCCGGCCTGGAGCTCGACGTCGTCGCGCCCTGGCGCGGTGACGCCCTCCCCGAGCGGGTCACCGACCACGCGGCGCTCGTCGTCATGGGCGGTCCGCAGCAGGCCTACGACGACACCTCCGCGCCGTGGCTGCGGGCCACCAAGGACCTGCTGCGCGCCGCCGTCGTCGACGACGTGCCGGTGCTCGCGGTCTGCCTCGGCGCGCAGCTGCTCGCCGAGGCGCTCGGCGGTCGCGTCGAGAAGGGCGCCGACGGCATCGAGGCCGGCGCGCGCCTCGTGGTCAAGCGCGACGCCGCGTGGGAGGACCCGCTGTTCCGCGACGTCCCGCTGACCCCGACGGTGCTGCAGTGGCACGAGGACGCGATCGTCGCGCTGCCGCCCGGCGCGGTGCTGCTCGCGGCGTCCACCAAGTACCCGAACCAGGCGTTCAAGGTGGGGCGCGCGTACGGCCTGCAGTTCCACGTCGAGCCGCGCGAGGAGACGCTGCGGCACTGGGCCCGCGACTACCCGCAGGCGGTGCTCGAGGCGGGCCTCGACCCGGAGGCCCTCGCCGACCGCGCGGTCGCCGAGCTCGACGAGGTCGAGGCCTGCTGGCGCCCCCTCGTCGAGCGCTTCGCCGACACCGCGGTGGGCCGCACGCGCACGCTCCCGGTCGTGCAGCCGTGACGAGCAGCCTGGTCGTCGCGCTGCGGCGGGAGCCCTTCGACGGGCCGGCGGCCGGACCGCTGCTCGCCGCGCTCGACGCCGAGCTCGACGAGCGGTACGAGGGCGAGGGCATCCCCCCGCCGGTGCACGACCCCCGCGACTACGTGCCGCCGCGCGGCGTCTTCGTCGTCGCGTACGTCGACGAGGACCCGGTCGGGTGCGGCGGCGTCAAGCCGGGACCGGCGCCGGGCACCGGCGAGGTGAAGCGCATGTACGTCGCGCCGCACGCGCGCGGCCGCCGGATCGCGCAGCGCGTCCTCGAGGAGCTCGAGCGCTGGGCGCGCGCCGAGGGCCTGCACCGGCTCGTGCTCGAGACCGGCACCGAGCAGCCCGAGGCCGTGCGCCTCTACGAGCGGCTCGGCTGGACCCCCACGGCCCCCTTCGGCCACTACGCCGAGAGCCCGCTGTCGCGCCACTACGGGCTCGACCTGACGTGACCGGCTGACCGTGTCGGGCCCACGCTCCGCGAGCGCTGCCGGGCGGCTGGCCCGGCTGGGCTTCGTCGAGCCGCGCGCGGTGGTCGGGGCCCTCGAGGCGGTCGGGCTGTGGTCGGGGGAGGAGCCGGCCGACGACGGCGCCGCCGAGGTGGTCGCCGCGCTGGCCGACACCGCCGACCCCGACACCGCGGCGGCGGGGCTCGCCCGCGTCGTCGAGGCGGCGCCCGACGCCGAGCGGCTCGTGCAGGCGCTCTGCGCCGAGCCGGGCCTGCGCGCCCGGCTGCTCGCGGTCCTCGGGGCGAGCCCCGGCCTCGCCGACCACCTCGTCGCCCACCCGGGCGACTGGCACGTCCTGCGCGACGACGACATGGTGGCGTCCCGGCCCAGCCTGCACGGCCTCCAGCGGGCGCTGCTCGAGGCCGTCGGGGCCGACCCGTCGGCGCCGCTGCCGTGGGGGTCCGGCGGCGCCCGGGCCCAGGGCAGCGGGCCCGACGTCGTGCGGCGGCTGCGCGCCGCGTACCGGCGGTGCGTGCTCGCGCTCGCGGCGCGCGACCTCACCGGCACCGTGGCGACGGAGGACGTCGCGGGCGAGCTCGCCGACCTCGCAGCGGCGGTGCTCACCGCGGGCCTCGCCGTCGCGCTCGCCGACCTGCCCGAGGGGGCTGCGCCCTGCCGGCTCGCCGTCGTCGGCATGGGCAAGGCCGGCGGGCGGGAGCTCAACTACGTCAGCGACGTCGACGTCGTCTTCGTCGCCGAGCCGCTCGACGACGGCGACGAGACCGCCGCGCAGCGCACCGCGACGCAGCTCGCCAGCGCGATGATGCGGGTCTGCGCCGAGGTCGCCTGGCCGGTCGACGCGGCGCTGCGGCCGGAGGGCAAGGCCGGCCCGCTGGTGCGCAGCCTCGCCAGCCACGTCGCCTACTACCGCCGGTGGGCGCAGACCTGGGAGTTCCAGGCGCTGCTCAAGGCCCGGCCCGTCGCCGGGGACCTCGCGCTCGGCCGCCGCTACGCCGAGGAGCTCTCCCCGCTGGTGTGGAAGGCCGCCGAGCGGCCCGACTTCGTCGACGACGTCCGGGCGATGCGGCGGCGGGTCGAGTCGACGCTGCCCGACGCGCAGGCCGACCGCGAGGTGAAGCTCGGGCGCGGAGGGCTGCGCGACATCGAGTTCGCGGTGCAGCTGCTCCAGCTCGTGCACGGCCGGGCCGACGAGACGCTGCGCAGCGGCAACACGCTCGAGGCGCTGCAGGCGCTCTCCGACGGCGGCTACGTCGGCCGGGAGGACGCGCGCCAGCTCGCGCAGGCCTACCGCTGGCTGCGGACGGTGGAGCACCGCCTGCAGCTGCACAAGCTGCGCCGCACCCACCTGCTGCCGCCCGACGACGACGAGGCGGCGCTGCGCCGGCTCGCGCGCTCCCTCGGCCACCGCGGCGACGTCCTGCCGCAGCTCGCCCGCGAGCGGGCCGGCTACGCCCGGATGGTGCGCCGGCTGCACGAGAAGCTCTTCTACCGGCCCCTGCTCGGGCCGGTCGCCGCTCTGCCGGCCGAGGAGTCGCGGCTCACGCCGGCGGCGGCGAAGCAGCGGCTCGAGGCGCTCGGCTTCGCGTCACCCGCCGCGGCCCTGCAGCACCTGCACGCCCTCACCGACGGCGTCAGCCGACGAGCGGCCATCCAGCAGACGCTGCTCCCGGCGATGCTCGGCTGGTTCGCCGACGCGCACGACCCCGACGCCGGCCTGCTCGCCTTCCGCAAGGTGTCGGAGGAGCTCGGCAGCACCCCCTGGTACCTGCGGCTGCTGCGCGACGAGGGGGAGGCGGCGCAGCGCCTCGCGCAGCTGCTCGCGAGCTCCCGCTACGTCGCCGACCTCCTGCAGCGGGCGCCCGAGGGCGTGAAGCTGCTCGCGTCCGACGACGAGCTCGTGCCCCGCTCGCGCGAGCAGCTGACAGCCGCCTTCGTCGCCGCCGTCCGGCGCCGCGAGGACTGGGAGGCGGCCGTCGTCACCGCCCGCGGCATGCGGCGGCAGGAGCTGCTGCGCACCGCGTCGGCCGACCTGCTCGGCCTGGCCGACCGGGCGCAGGTCGGCCGGGCGCTGTCCGACGTCGCCGCGGCCGTCGTGTCGGCGGCGCTCGCGACCGCGGTGCGCAAGGTCGAGACGGAGCGACGCGGGGCCGTGCCGGCGCGGCTCGCCGTGCTCGCCATGGGCCGCCTGGGCGGCGGCGAGCAGGGCTACGGCAGCGACGCCGACGTCCTGTTCGTGCACGAGGCGCTGCCCGGCGTGCCCGACGCCGAGGCCGCCGACGCGGCGCACGACGTCGCCAACGAGCTGCGCCGGCTGCTCTCGCTGCCCGCTCCCGACCCCCCGCTGCTCGTCGACGCCGACCTGCGGCCGGAGGGCAAGCGCGGCCCCCTGTCGCGCAGCCTGGCCTCCTACCGCGCCTACTACGAGCGCTGGTCGCACGTGTGGGAGGCGCAGGCGCTGCTGCGCGCCGCGCCGCTGGCCGGCGACGAGGACGTCGCCCGGGCGTTCCTCGAGCTGGTCGCGCCGGTGCGCTGGCCCGAGGGCGGGCTGGCGCCCGAGCAGGTCGTGGAGGTGCGGCGGATCAAGGCGCGGGTCGAGACCGAGCGCATGCCCCGCGGCGCCGACCCGCGGCTCGCGCTCAAGCTCGGCCCCGGCGGTCTCGCCGACGTCGAGTGGACCGTGCAGCTGCTGCAGCTCCAGCACGCCGCCGCCGTGCCCGGGCTGCGGACGCCGTCGACGGTCGACGCGCTCGCCGCCGCCGAGGAGGCGGGCCTGCTCGACCCGGACGACGCGACCGTCCTGCGCGACGCCTGGAGCCTCGCGTCCCGGGCGCGGGACGCCCTCGTGCTCGTGCGGGGCAAGGCGGCGGAGGTGCTGCCCTCGAGCGGCCGGGAGCTCGACGGCACGGCCCGGGTGCTCGGCTACCCTGCCGGAGCCCAGGGCCAGTTCCTGGACGACTACCGCCGGGCCGCCCGACGGGCCCGGGCCGTCGTGGAGAGGGTGTTCTACGCGTGAGCGTTCGCACGGTCCCGGCCGCCGAGACCAGCTTCCTGGTCCGAGACGCCGGCGAGGGCGACGGCACGCCCGTCCTGCTGCTGCACGGCGTCCCCGAGACCTCCAGCGCCTGGTCGCGGCTCCTGCCCGTGCTGGGCCGCGGCCGGCGAGTGCTCGCCCCCGACCTGCCGGGCCTCGGCGGGTCCGGCTACGGGGGTCCGTACGACGTCCCGTCGCTCGTCGCGCAGCTCGCCGCGCTCGTCGAGGTGGAGGCCCCCGGCGGCCGCGTCGACGTCGTCGGCCACGACTGGGGCGGCTCGCTCGCGCTCGCCCTGGCCGGCGCGCGCCCCGACCTCGTGCGGCGCCTCGCCGTCGCCAACGCGCCCTACCGGCAGGTGCCGGCACGGGCGGTGCACATCCCGCTGTTCGCGCTGCCGGTGCTCCCCGAAGTGCTCTTCCGCCTCGGCGGCCGGCGTGCCGTGCGGCTGCTGCTCGGCCTGGGCTGGCGGGCCGACGTCCCGCTCGACCCCGCCGTGCAGGCCGAGTACGAGGCCGCCTACAGCCGTCCGGCGAGCGTCCGGGCGATGCTCGGCTACTACCGCGCCGCTGCCCGCCCGCGGCTGGCCGCCGCGCTGCGCCGCGAGAGGCCC
>DATMKB010000399.1:0-2272 GCA_035553635.1 Mycobacteriales bacterium | reverse complement strand
GCCCTGCGCGTCGTCCTGCCGCTCGCCCGCCCGTCGCTGGCGGCCGGCGGCCTGCTCGTCGCGCTCGAGGTCCTGTCCGACTTCGCGACGGTGCAGTACTTCGGCGTCGACACCCTGTCGGTCGGCATCTACCGCGTGTGGCGCGGCCAGTTCGACCGGCCGGCCGCCACCGTGCTGGCCGTCGCGGTGCTGCTGCTGGCGCTGTCGCTGCTCGCCGGGGAGCGGCTGCTGCGCCGCGGGGCCCGCTTCAGCGCCCCCGTCCGCGACACCACGCCGCTCGGCCCGGTGCAGCTCACCGGGGCGCGGGCCTGGGCCGCCACGGGCGCCTGCGCGGCGGTGCTCGGCCTGGCGGTGGTCGTGCCGGTCGCCACGCTGGTCACCTGGTCGGCCACCACGCCGCTGCGCTCCCCCGACGGCTCGTTCGACCCGACGTACCTCGCCGCCGCGGCGAACAGCGCGCTGCTCGCCGCGCAGGTGGCGGCCGTCGTCGGCGGGCTGGCCCTGCTGCTCGTGCACGCCGCCCGCGTCGACCGGCGGCGCCGGGTCACCGGGGCCGTGCAGGCCACCCTGACCGGCTACGCCGTGCCGGGGCCGGTCCTGGCCATCGGCGCGCTGCTCGTGCTCGCCGGCGCCGCCTCCCTGCTCGACGCCGCCGGGCTGCCCGGCGGCCCGGCCCTGGTCGGCGGCTCGGTGTCGGCGCTGGTGGCCGTCTACGCGGTGCGCTTCCTGGCCCTCGGCTTCACCACCGTCGAGGCGCGCCTGGAGGGCGTGTCGCCCTCGCTGACCTCGGCCGCGCTGTCGCTCGGCGCCCCGCCCCGCCGGGTGCTGCGCGCGGTGCACCTGCCGCTCGCCCGCTCCGGCGTCGCGGTGGCGGCGGTGCTGGTCGCCGTCGACGCGCTCAAGGAGCTGCCGATCGTGCTGCTGCTGCGGCCCATCGGCTTCGACACGCTGGCTGTGCAGGTCTGGCAGCTTGCGGCAGACTCCCGCTACGAGATGGCCGGCCTCCCCGCACTGACGATCGTCCTCGTGGCGGCACTGCCCGTGGCCCTGCTCTTCCGCCGCGAGCTGCTCGACCCCCCGCCCCCCGCGCCGCCGGTCGAGCCGCCGGCCGCGCCCGAGCTCGAGCTGGTGCACGCGTGACCGCCGTCCGCCTCACCGGGGTGCGCAAGGCCTACGGCCGCACCGTCGCCGTCGACGACGTCAGCCTGGAGGTGGGCGACGGCGAGCTGCTGGCGCTCGTCGGTCCCAGCGGCTGCGGCAAGTCGACGCTGCTCATGCTCGTGGCCGGCCTGCTCGAGCCGGACGCCGGCACGGTCGAGGTCGGCGGGCGCACCGTGGCCGGGCCGACCTGGGTGCCGCCGGAGGAGCGCTCGGTGGGCGTCGTCTTCCAGGACGCCGCGCTGTTCCCCCACCTGCGCGTCGAGGAGAACGTCGCCTTCGGCCTGCCCCGCGGCCGCGACCGGGCCGGCCGCGTGCAGCGCCTCCTCGAGCTGGTCGACCTCGCCGACCACGGCCGCCGCTACCCGCACGAGCTCTCCGGCGGGCAGCAGCAGCGCGTCGCCCTGGCGCGCGCGCTCGCCCCCCGGCCGCGCGCCGTGCTGTTCGACGAGGCGTTCGGCAACCTCGACGCCGGGCTGCGCAGCAGCGTCCGCGACGCCACCGTCGCGGTGCTGCGCGAGGAGGGCGCCGCGGGCGTCTTCGTGACGCACGACCAGGCCGAGGCGCTCGCCGTCGGCGACCGGGTGGCGGTGCTGGCCGGCGGGCGGCTCGAGCACGTCGGCACGCCGGAGCACGCCTTCCACGCGCCGGCGAGCCGCTTCGTCGCGACGTTCCTCGGCGAGGCCGACTTCGTGCGCGGCGAGCAGGCCGGCACGACGGTGCGCACCGAGCTCGGCGCGCTGCAGGCCGTCGTCGACGACCCGGCCGGCACCGGTCAGGTCGACGTCATGCTGCGGCCGCACGAGGTCGCCTTCGCCCTCGACGACGCCGCCGGCGCCCGCGTCGCGGCCCGGGAGTTCCGCGGGGCCAGCTACCTCTACACGCTGCGCCTGCCGTCCGGCGCCACCGTGCGCTCGCTGCGCCCGCACACCGAGGAGCACGCCGTCGGCACGCCGGTGCGGGTCGAGGTGCACGCCGGCCACCCCGTGCGGTCGTTCCCGTGCGCCTGACGCCCGAGGAGGGCCGCGTCGTCGGCTGCCTGGTCGAGAAGCAGCTGACGACGCCGCAGCACTACCCGCTCACCGACAGCGCGCTCATCGCCGCCTGCAACCAG
>DATMKB010000398.1:0-7387 GCA_035553635.1 Mycobacteriales bacterium | reverse complement strand
CGCCGCGCTGCCCCGTCATGCTCCTCCTCCGCTGCTCCGCCGGTGCGGCGGTGCCCTGAGATGGTCGCACCGCCGTCGCCGTACCCCGGGCCAACGCGCGGGACCGCGCGCTGGTGCCCGACGTGGAAGCATGGGCGCGCGGTCCCGCGCGTTGGCCCGGGGTACGGCGACGGCGGTGCGACCATCTCGGGGCACCGCCGCACCGGCGGAGCAGCGGAGGAGGAGCATGACGGGGCAGCGCGGCGGTCGGGTGCTGGTCGTCGACGACGACCCGGCGCTGGCCGAGATGCTCGGCATCGTGCTGCGCACGGAGGGCTTCGAGCCGTCCTTCGTCGCGGACGGCGACGCCGCGCTCGGGGCCTTCCGCCGCGAGCGGCCCGACCTCGTCCTGCTCGACGTCATGCTCCCCGGCACCGACGGCGTCGAGGTGTGCCGCCAGATCCGCGCCGAGAGCGGCGTCCCGATCGTCATGCTCACCGCGCGCGGCGACACCGTCGACGTCGTCAACGGCCTCGAGAGCGGCGCCGACGACTACGTCGTCAAGCCGTTCAAGGCGCGCGAGCTCGTCGCCCGCGTGCGCGCCCGGCTGCGCGTGCCGGAGCAGGCCGAGCCCGAGACGCTCACCCTCGGCCCGGCCGACGACCCGGTCGTCATCGACGTGCCCGGGCACCGCGTCACCCGCGGCGACGACACGATCCAGCTGACGCCGCTCGAGTTCGACCTGCTCGTCGCGCTGGCCCGCAAGCCGAACGTCGTCTTCACCCGCGAGGTGCTCCTCGAGCAGGTGTGGAACTACCGGCACGCCGCCGACACCCGGCTCGTCAACGTGCACGTGCAGCGGCTGCGCGCCAAGGTCGAGCGCGACCCGGAGAAGCCGCAGGTCGTCGTCACCGTCCGCGGCGTCGGCTACAAGGCGGGCCCGGACTGACCGCCCGCCCGGTCGATCGGACACCGGTCTCGCTCGACCCGCCGTGGCGGCGCGCCGCCGGGCGCGTGCAGGCCGCCGTGGCGGGCGCCGCCTCGTCGGCCGCGAGCCGGTGGCGCTCGTCGCTGCGCGCGCGGGTGCTCGGCACGACGCTGCTGGCGAGCGCCGTCGTCGTCGCGCTGTCGGTGTCGCTGCTCGTGGGCCAGGTGGGCCGCGGGCTCGTCGACGCCAAGACGCGCGCCGCGCTCGTCGAGGCGTCCACCGGCCTGCAGACCGCGCGCACCGAGCTCGAGGGCGCCGGGGCGACGTCGTCGGCGGGCGCACTGGAGGCGCTGCGGCAGACCGCGCAGCGGTTGTCCGACCGCGGCTCCACCGGTGACCTCTACACGGTGGTGCTGGCCGCCGACGACAGCCCGACGTACACCTCGCCGCTGGTGCGCCCCGCCGACGTGCCCGCCGCCCTGGCCGCGGCGCTCGACGACGACGCCGGGCCGCTGCACGCCTTCGCCCCCGTGCCCGGGCCGACCGGCACCCGCGACGGCCTCGTCGTCGGGTCGACGCTGCCCGTCCCGGGCCTGGGCACCTACCGGCTGTACCACCTGTTCCCGCTCGACGCCGAGCGCGAGACGCTCAGCCTCGTGCGCCGCACCGCGGTGCTCGCCGGGCTGCTGCTCGTGCTGCTGGTCGGGCTGATCGCGGCGCTGGTGACGCGGCAGGTCGTGTCGCCCGTGCGGCTCGCCGCGCGCACCGCCGAGCGGCTGTCCGCCGGCCGGCTCGAGGAGCGGATGCGCGTCTCCGGCGAGGACGAGCTGGCCCGCCTCGGGCAGAGCTTCAACGACATGGCCGAGGCGCTGCAGAGCCAGATCCGCCAGCTCGAGGACCTCGGCCGCGTGCAGCGCCGCTTCGTCTCCGACGTCTCGCACGAGCTGCGTACCCCGCTCACGACGGTGCGCATGGCCGCCGACGTCCTGTTCGCCGGCCGCACCCGCTTCCCGCCCGACGTCGCGCGCTCGGCGGAGCTGCTGCAGGACGAGCTCGACCGCTTCGAGGCGCTGCTGTCCGACCTTCTCGAGATCAGCCGGTACGACGCCGGCGTCGCGGCCCTCGACGCCTCGCCGCTCGACGTCGTCGCCCTCGTGCACCGCGTGGTCGCCGCGGCGCAGCCGCTCGCCGACCGCAAGGGCTCGGTGCTCGACATCACCGGCGTGCCGCCCGGGCCGGTGCTCGTCGAGGCCGACGCCGTGCGGCTGGAGCGCGTGGTGCGCAACCTCGTCGTCAACGCCGTGGAGCACGGGGAGGGGCGGCCGGTCGAGGTGTCGGTCGGGGAGTCGCCGGACGCCGTCGCCGTGCTCGTGCGCGACCACGGCGTCGGGCTGCGCCCGGGGCAGGCCGGCATGGTCTTCACCCGCTTCTGGCGCGCCGACCCGTCCCGCGCCCGCACCACCGGCGGCACCGGCCTGGGCCTGGCCATCTCGCTGGAGGACGTCCGGCTGCACGGCGGCTACCTGCAGGCCGCGGGCGCGCCGGGGGAGGGGGCGGCGTTCCGCGTCACCCTCCCGCCGCGGCCCGGGCGGCCGCCCGGCGACAGCCCCCTCGCGCTGCCCTGGACGACGTCGTGAGGAGGCTGCTGGCCGTGCTCGCCGTCGCGGCGCTGCCCGCCTGCGGGCTGCCGCTGGACCAGGGGGTGCGCCCCGCCGGGCCCGTCGCGGCCGAGCGCGTGCAGGGCGGTCCGGTGCAGGAGTACCCGCCGGGCCCGCGGCCCGGTGCCGGGCCGCGGGAGGTCGTCGTCGGCTTCCTCAACGCGCAGACCTCGGCGGAGGACGACCGCGCGCTGGCCCGCTCCTTCCTCGCGCCGCAGGCGCAGGAGGCCTGGGACGACGAGGGCCTCGTCGTCGTCTACGACACCGACCGCTTCGAGACCGAGCTCGTCGACGAGGGCGGCGACGCGGCCGGCGTCGTCGTGCGGGCGGCGGCGCTCGCGACCATCGGCGCCGACGGCGCGTGGTCGGTCGACGAGTCCCTGCGCGAGGAGGCCTACCGGCTCCGCGAGGTCGACGGCGAGTGGCGCCTGGTGTCGGTGCCCGCCGGCCTGCGGCTGACCCCCCAGCAGGCGCGGCTGTCGTTCCTGCCGGCCGAGGTGCTGTTCCTGTCGACGCACTCGCCCGGCGCCGCGCCGCTCGTGCCCGACCGCGTCTTCCTGCCGGCCGAGGGCGGTCCGGACGCCGTCGTGCAGCAGCTGCTCGACGGGCCCTCGGGCGCCCTGCGCGACGCCGTCCGCACCGCCGTGCCGGAGGGCACCGCGCTGCGCCGCCCGGTGGAGGTGGCCGACGGCGTCGTCACCGTCGACCTGACCGCCCCGGCGGCGGAGGCGCAGTCGGAGGACCGGCGCGCCCTGTCGGCGCAGCTGTTCTGGACGGTGCAGGCCGCCCTGCCGGGCACCACCGGGCTGCGGCTGCTCGTCGACGGCGAGCCGCTCGCCGTCCCCGGCGTCGGGGAGCTGCAGCAGGCGAGCGACTGGGCGGCCTACGACCCGGTCGGCCCGGCCGGGCGCACCGCCGCGCTGTTCGTCGCCGACGGCCGGCTGCAGCGGCTCGACGGCACGCCCACCCGCAGCGCCGCCACCGACGGCCAGCTGCCCGTGCGCGCCGTCGCCAGCGCCCCCAGCTCGGGGCGGCTCGCGCTGCTCACCGAGGAGGGCGGCCTGGAGGTCGTGCGCACCGGGCCGCCGGCGGGGCCGTTCGAGCCGCCGGTGCTCTCCGGCGTCGACGTGAGGTCGCTGTCGTGGGGGAGCGGCGAGCGCGGCCTGTTCGTCCTCGCGGCCGGCGGCGACGGCAGCGGCGAGGTGCTGCACGCGCCGCTGCAGGGCGGGCTCGTGCCGGTGCCCGTCGACCGGCCTCCCGGTGCCGGCCCGCTGCAGGTCCTGCGCGTGTCGCGCGACGGCGCCCGCGCCGCCGCCGTCTTCGGCGAGGGCAGCGAGCGCCGGCTGCACGTCGGCCGCGTCGAGCCCGGTCCCGTGCCGCGCATCACCGGCCTGCGCTCGGTCGCGCCCGGCCTCACCGACGTCGCCGACGTGTCGTGGGAGTCCGGCACGTCGCTCGTCGTGCTCGCGCCGCTCGGCACCCCGGACGCGCTGCCCGTGCGGGTGAGCGTCGACGGCTCGCTCGTGGAGCCGGTCGGCACGCTGGGCCTCGTGGGCCAGCCCCAGTCGGTGGCGGCCGCGCCGGGCCGCCCGCTCGTCGTCGGCGCGCTGCTCGACGGCGCGCCGGTGCTCCTGTTCGAGGACGACGGGCTCTTCCGCCGGCAGGCCGGTACCGGGCAGGCGCCCGCCTACCCCGGCTGACCGACGGGGCGGCGCGCGCCGTCCACAGCCCACAGCCGCCCGTCCGGCGCCCGGCGGGCCGGGCCCGCCGCCCAGGCTCGTCCCGTGACCGCCGCCCGCGACCTCGCCGTCGCCCTGCTCGACCTCGTGCTGCCGCAGCGCTGCGCCGGCTGCGACGACCCCGGCACGCCGCTGTGCGCCGCGTGCGAGCCCCTGCTGCGCGGCCGCGGCCAGCGCGTCGACGGTCCCGCCGGGCTGCCGCCGCTCGCCGCCGGCGGCGCCTACGAGGGCCCGCTCGGCCGGGCCCTCGTCGCCCACAAGGAGCGCGGGAGGCTCGCGCTGGCCCGCCCGCTCGGCCTCGCGCTGGCCGCGGCCGTGGCGGCCCTGGGCCCGCCGCGGGCCGCCCTCGTGCCGGTGCCGTCGGCTCCCCGCGCGGTGCGGGCCCGCGGGCACGACCACGCCCGGCGGCTGGCGCAGGTGGCCGGCCGCGCCCTCGGCCTGCCGGTGCTGCCCGTGCTGCGGCTGCGCCGCGCGGTCGCCGACGCCGCCGGCCTGACCGCCGCCGAGCGAGCCGCCAACGTGCGGGGCGCGCACGCCGCCCGGCGGCGGCTGGACGGCGTGCCGGTGGTGGTCGTCGACGACGTCGTCACCACCGGGGCGACGCTGCGCGAGGCGGTGCGGGCCGCCCGGGCCGCGGGCGCGCAGGTCGTCGGCGTCGCGGTGGTCGCCGTCGTGGCGCCGCCGCGCGCGCCGGTCCGCGTCCCGGGCGGGCCCGTGCGGCGGCCCCGCCCGCCGCCGTCCGGACCCGCGACCGGGGGACAGAAGGCCCTGTGCAGGAGGTCCGGCGCGGGTTACGTTCGCTGCCAGTCGTCACCCGGACGGCTGCGGGGAAGGAGGCAGCAGCGAGCTCGCTCCGGCCGGCGCCGCACGGCCCGGCCGACACACCGCACGAGGAGGACCTGCGTGGACATCGTCGTCAAGGGCCGCAACGTCGAGGTGCCGGAGCACTTCCGGGAGCACGTGCAGGACAAGCTCGCCCCTGCTGAACGCCTCGACAGCCGCGTCATCCGCGTCGACGTGGAGCTCACGCACGAGAAGAACCCGAGGCAGTCCGACCGCTGCCAGCGCGTCGAGCTCACCTGCCGCACCAAGGGCCCGGTGATCCGCGCCGAGGCGTGCGCGGCCGACTTCTACGCCGCCCTCGACGCCGCCGTCAGCAAGCTCGAGGCCCGGCTGCGCAAGGCGCACGACCGGCGCCGGGTGCACCACGGCCGGCACACGCCGCCCTCGGTCGCCGAGGTCACCGCCGCCCTCCCCGCGCCCGACCTCGTGCCGCTCGCCCGCAACGGCAGCAGCCCGGAGACGGCGCACGAGGCGGTCGCCCTCCTCGAGCGGCCGGAGGAGACCGCGCCGCAGGACGACACCGAGATGCTCATCGTGCGAGACAAGACGCACACGGCCGCGCCGATGAGCACCGCCGACGCGCTGCACGAGATGGAGCTGGTCGGTCACGACTTCTTCCTGTTCAGCGACGCCGACACCGGCCTGCCGAGCGTCGTGTACCGGCGGCACGGCTACGACTACGGCGTCATCCGCCTCGCGACCGGCTGACCCGGGTCCCGCCGCGCTCCGGCGAGCCCGCCGGAGCGCGGCGGAACCGGCCGTGCCGCAGGGGTGCGTGCGATGATCTGCCTGCTGGTCTGCACCAGACCGGTGCTCCTCCCGCCCCAGGCGGCGGGCGCAGGCAGGACGGACAGGGCGGTCGCGGACCGCGCAGGAGGTCGACACAGTGAGTGACCAGCCGACGGAGCAGCCGAGCGGCACCGCGCCCGGCAGCCTGGCCGTCGAGCCCATCCGGGTGCTCGTGGTGGACGACCACGCCCTGTTCCGGCGGGGCCTGCAGATGGTCCTCGAGCAGGAGCCCGACATCGAGGTCGTCGGCGAGGCCAGCGACGGCGCCGAGGCCGTCGACAAGGCCGCGGAGGCCCTGCCCGACATCGTCCTCATGGACGTCCGCATGCCGAAGCGCGGCGGCATCGACGCCTGCACCGCGATCCACGAGACCGTCCCGAGCGCCAAGATCATCATGTTGACGATCTCGGACGAGGAGGCCGACCTCTACGACGCCATCAAGGCCGGCGCGATGGGCTACCTGCTCAAGGAGATCTCCATCGAGGAGGTCGCGAGCGCCATCCGCGCGGTGCACGGCGGCCAGTCCCTCATCTCCCCGTCGATGGCGAGCAAGCTCCTCACCGAGTTCGCCTCGATGATCAAGAAGACCGACGACCGCCAGCAGCTGCCCACCCCGCGGCTCACCGACCGCGAGATGGAGGTCCTCAAGCTCGTCGCCAAGGGCCTCAACAACCGCGACATCGCCAAGCAGCTGTTCATCAGCGAGAACACGGTGAAGAACCACATCCGCAACATCCTCGAGAAGCTGCAGCTGCACTCGCGGATGGAGGCGGTCGTCTACGCCGTGCGCGAGAAGCTGCTCGAGATCACCTGACCTCGCCCGGCAGCAGCCCGGCCACCCAGGCGTCGCGGCGGGTGCCGTCGCGCCAGGGCAGGTAGCCGCGCAGCGTCCCCTCGAACGTGAAGCCGACCCGCTCGGCCACCGCGCGGGAGGCGTCGTTGCCGACGTACGCCAGCCACGTCATGCGGCCCAGGCCCAGGGCGCCGAAGCCCCAGCGGCAGACGGCGGCCAGCGCCTCGGTGGCCACCCCCCGCCCCCGGGCCTCGGGCGCGAGCCAGTAGCCGACCTCCGCGGCGCCGGCGTCGAGGCGCATCAGGCTGACGGAGCCGAGCAGGCGCCCGTCGACGGCGTCGAGCACGGCGAAGGGTGCCCCCCGGCCGGACGCCCACTCGGCGGGCGCGACCTCCCCGACCCAGGCCCGGGCGACCTCGGCGGTGTAGGGCTGGGGGACCGCCGTCCAGCGCGCCACCTCCGGGTCCTGGCACGCGGCGAGCACCGCCGGTGCGTCCTCGGGCTGCCACGGGCGCACGTGCAGCCGGCCGGCGGTGATCTCGACGGGCTCGAGCGCGGTCACCCCGCCAGTCGAGCACGCCCGGCACGACCCGGCCGCGCCGTCCGTTCGGGAGAGCGGGCGGGCGCACGGGTGCGCCTACGATGCCCCGCGGTGGCG
>DATMKB010000397.1:0-4156 GCA_035553635.1 Mycobacteriales bacterium | reverse complement strand
GGAGGCGCGGCATGACCGCCGTCCTGCCCGAGACCCCGACCGCCCCGGCGCTGCCCGCCGGTCCGGACCTGCGCGCGCAGGGCGTCGTGCTGGGCTACGACGACCGCGTCGTCGTCGACGGCGTCGACCTCGTCGTGCCGGCGGGGCAGGTCACCGTCGTCGTGGGCGCCAACGCGTGCGGAAAGTCGACGCTGCTGCGCGGCGTGGCCCGGCTGCTCGCCCCGCGCGGCGGCAGCGTGCTGCTCGACGGCCGCGACGTGCACCGCACCGCCACCCGGGAGGTCGCCCGCCGCCTCGGCCTGCTCCCGCAGACCCCCGTCGCGCCCGACGGCGTGACCGTCGGCGACCTCGTCGCCCGCGGCCGCACGCCGCACCAGCGCTGGTGGCAGCAGTGGTCGGCCGAGGACGAGCGCGCCGTGCGCGAGGCCATGGCGGCCACCGGCGTCGACGGGCTGGCCGACCGGCTCGTCGACGAGCTCTCCGGCGGCCAGCGCCAACGCGTGTGGCTGGCCACGGCCCTGGCGCAGGAGACCGAGGTGCTGCTGCTCGACGAGCCGACCACCTACCTCGACCTCGCCCACCAGGTCGAGGTGCTCGAGCTCGTCGCCGAGCTGAACGCCACCCGCGGGCGCACGGTCGTCATGGTGCTGCACGACCTCAACCACGCCGCCCGCTACGCCGGCCACGTCGTGGCGATGAAGGACGGCCGCGTCGTCGCGGAGGGCCCGCCCGCCGAGGTGGTCACCGAGGAGCTCGTCGCCGACGTGTTCGGGCTCGCCTGCGCCGTCGTGCCGTGCCCGGTGAGCGGCCGCCCGCTCGTCGTGCCGCGCGGCCGGTGAGGGCAGCCTGCACTGCGGTGACAACGGGCCCGGGAGCGGGCAGCCTGCGGGCAGCAGACGCCCCCGCCCCCTCGGAGGACGCCATGACCTCGGCCTCGACGCTCCCGCCCGTCTCGGAGTGCTCGGTCTCCAGCTGCGGCTACAACGCCGAGCACAGCTGCCACGCCGGCGCCATCACCGTGGCGGGCGACCACGCCCACTGCGGCACCTTCGTCGAGATCGGCTTCCGCGCCGGCCTCGAGCGCACCGGCCAGGTCGGCGCCTGCCACCGCTCGGAGTGCCGGCACAACGAGTCGCTCGAGTGCACGGCCAGCGCCGTGCGGGTCGGCCAGGGCGCCGACGCCGCCGACTGCCTGACCTACGCGCCCCGCTAGTCCAGCGCGGGGACCGCGAGGTCCTCGACCGACAGCGCGCCGTCGCCGGCCACGCGCAGCGCGGCGTCCGCGACCGCGAGCGCGGCCACCGGGTCGACGTCGTCGACGAGCACGGCCGTGCCCGTGGCGGCGAGGTCGCGCAGCGCCTGCAGGACGCGACGCCGTCCGGCGGCGTCGAGCCCGGCGGTGGGCCGGTCCGCGAGCACGACGGCGAGGCCGCCGTGCATCTCGACGAGCGCGTGCCGCTCCGCGGCGGACGCCTCCGGGTCCAGCTGCAGCCGCACGGCGCCCGGGACGCCGTGGCCGCCGGCGCAGCGCGCCGTGGCCTCGTCGAGCGCGGCGAGCACCGCGTGCCGGTCGTCGTCGGCGCCGAGCAGCACGGTGAGGCTGCCGGTGCGCAGGCGCAGCGGGGCGGGCGCGGACACGGGGGCTCCTTCGCAACGGGACGCAAGGAAGGCTGCCCTAAGAAGGCGGGTTTGTCGAGGTGGGAAGCGTCTCACTCGCCCCGGTTCGCGGTGTGCATAAGGTGAGGCTGCCCTTACCGATGCGCTCCGAGGAGTCCCGTGCGCCCTGTCCCCGGCCTGCTGGCCGCCGCTCTCGCCCTGTCCCTCGCCGCGTGCGGCTCCGGGCCCGACGCCGCGACCGGGGACGGCACCGCCGCCCCGGCGGCGTCGAGCACCCGCACCGTCGAGACCGCCCGCGGCCCGGTCGAGGTGCCGGCGGAGCCCGAGCGCGTCGTCGTCCTCGACACCGGCGAGCTCGACTCGGCCGTGGCGCTGGGCGTGGTGCCGGTCGGCGCCGTCCGCGCGCCGGTGCAGGACGGCCTGCTCGGCTACCTCGCCGACGACCTCGACGGCGTCGAGCTCGTCGGCGAGATCGGCGAGCCGGACCTCGAGCGCATCGCCGCGCTCGACCCCGACCTCATCCTCGGCAGCGAGCTGCGGGTCGGCCAGGTCTACGACCAGCTCTCGGCGATCGCCCCGACCGTGCTCACCGAGACCGTCGGCGTCGTGTGGAAGGAGAACCTGCTGGTGCACGGCGCGGCTCTCGGCCGCGAGGAGCGGGCGCAGGAGCTGCTCGACGCGTACGAGGCCCGCGCCGACGAGGTGGGCGCCGCGGTCGACGACAGCACCACCGTGAGCGTCGTGCGCTTCGTCCCGGGCGAGATCCGGCTCTACGCGCGGGCGAGCTTCCTCGGCACCGTGCTCGAGGACGTCGGCGCCGCCCGGCCTGCCCCGCAGGACGTCGACGAGTTCGCCGTGACCGTCTCGCCCGAGCAGGTCGACGCGGCCGCGGGCGACGTGGTGCTCGTCGGCACCTACGGCGACCCCGCCGAGACCGACCGCGACGCCGTCCTCGGCGGCCCGCTCTGGGAGCGGGCCGTGGCGGGCAGCCGCGTGGAGCAGGTCAGCGACGACCTGTTCTTCCTCGGCATCGGCGTGGGCGCGGCGCAGCAGGTGCTCGACGAGCTGGAGCGGCTGCTCGGCTGAGCCTCGCCCGTCCGGGTGGTGGGGCCGGGTCGTCACGGGGGTACAGCGCCCTACGATCCGGCCCGAGCCCCGGACGGCAGGAGGCACCGCGTGAGCACAGCGCGCGCGGTGCTGCGCCCGGAGCCCCGCAGCGCGGGCCTGGCCCGGCGGCTCGCCCGGGAGGCCTGCGCGGCGGCGGGGTCGGCCGTCGACGGCGACACGGTCGCGCTGCTCACCACCGAGCTCGTCACCAACGCCCTCGTGCACGCCGGCACCGAGGTCGAGGTGGTGGTCGAGGCCGGGCCGGACGGCGTCCGGGTCGAGGTGCGCGACGGCGACCCGCGGCTGCCGGAGCGCCGGGCGCAGCAGGACGACGCCACCACCGGCCGCGGCGGCCGGCTCGTCGAGGCGCTCGCCGACGCGCACGGCTGGGCGCCCCTGGGAGACGGCGGCAAGCGGGTGTGGTTCGCCGTCGGCACGCCGCCCGAGACGCTGCTGGCACCGCCGCCCGGGGAGCCGGTGGTGCTGCCCGGCACGACGGTGGCCCTGCGCGACCTGCCGGTGGTCCTGGCGCGGGCGCTGCTCGACCACGCGGCGGCGGCGCTGCGCGAGGCCCGGCTCGTCGAGCTGCACGGCGGCGAGCCCGTGCTGGCCCCCGGCGACGCCGCCACCGCCGACCGCGCCGCGGCGCTGCTCGGCGAGACGCTGCGCCGGGCGCTGGCCGAGGCCGCCGGCGCTCCGGACCGCCTCGACGTCGACCTCGTCGTGCCCGACGGCGACCTGCTCGCCTTCCCGGTGCTGCGGGCGGCCCTGGCGCGCACGGCGCTCGCCGCCACCGCCGGGCGGATGCTGCTCCCGCCGGCGCTGCCGGAGCTGCGCGCCCTGCGCGACTGGTGCTGCGACGAGGTCGCCCGCCAGGCCGCGGGGCTGCCCGCCCAGCCGTGGCGGACGCCGTCGGCCGTGGCGGCGCCGGGCGGCAGCGTGCGCGACGCGTGCCTGGCGGTGCGCTGCGCCGCGGCGGCCGAGGTGCTCGCCGACGAGACGAACACGATCCTCGCCGCGAGCCCGGCGGCCTGCGCGCTGCTCGGCTGGCCCGACGGCCACCTCGACGGCGCCCGGCTCGTCAGCGTCGTGCCGGAGCGGTTCGCCGAGGCACACCTGGCCGGGTTCGCCCGCCTGCTGCTGACCGGCGAGGGCCGCGTGCTGGACCGCGCACTCGACCTGCCGGCCCGCTGCCGCGACGGCTCCGAGGTGCCGGTGCGCCTGACCATCGAGCGGCACGCGCGGGTGGACGGCGTGCTGTTCCTCGCCCGCTTCGAGCGCCGGGAGGGCTGAGGCCCGCGCCGTCAGCCGGTGGGGCGCGCCGGTGCGCCGCCGGTGCCGACCGGCCCGGCGGATACAGGGTCGGGCACAGGGGCGGGCACGGGGGCGCTCGCCGGGACCTCGGCCGCGGGCGCCTCCTGCGGCGCAGGGG
>DATMKB010000396.1:0-3312 GCA_035553635.1 Mycobacteriales bacterium | reverse complement strand
GCCGTGGGGGCGGCTGTCGGGCTGGCGGACGGTGCGGGCTGGGCGGCGCCGGCGGCGAGCGCGCGGAAGGCGCGGGCGGCGGCGTCCCAGGCCGGCTTGGGCCGGTTGTCGCGGTCGATCAGCCCGAAGTTGTCCTCGGTGTAGGTGGCGTCGCGGCCCTTGTCGCGCAGGCCGTAGACGAGCACGGCGCGCACCCACGGGAACCGCTCGGCGGTGAGCGGCAGCAGCGCCTCGGTGAAGGCGGCCTGCTGCTCGCGGGTGACGCACCAGCGGTCGGCGCCCACCGTGCAGCTGGTCCAGCCGACCTCGGTGACCCACACCGGGCTGGTGTCGCCGGCGGCGGTCATGGCGCGGCGCACGGCCTCGAGCCCGAGCACGTAGTCGTACTTGTACCAGCGGGCGTCGTGCGGGGCGCCCGGCGCGCGCCACTCGTTGTAGGGGTGCACGGAGACGGCGTCGTAGTGGCCCCGGATGCCGTGCGCGTAGAGCCGCTGCAGGAAGGCGTCGTCGGCGAAGGACAGCGAGCCGGCGAGCACCGGCAGCTGCGGCGCGACGGCCTTCACGGCCGGGTAGGCGGCCTTCACCATGCCCGCGTAGGCGGCGGCCTGGTCTGGGGCGATGAGCGGGGTGACGCCGTCGAGGACGAGGTTCGGCTCGTTCCACAGCTCGAGCGCCGCGACCCGGTCGCCGTAGCGGCCGGCCAGCCAGGCGGCGGCGGTGGCGAAGTCGGCGGGGTCGGCGGGCGCGTAGCGGGTGACGCCGCGGTCCCAGTAGGCGCCGGTGCAGTCCTGCTGGAGGGTGTCGGGGGCGGTGCTGGCCCAGCACGGCGTCGTGTTGAGGACGAGCACCAGCCCGATGCCGCGGCGGGCGGCGCCGTCGACGAGCGCGTCGAGGCGGGCCACGTAGCCCTTCTCCCAGGTGCCCTTGCCGAGCACCTGCAGGCTGCTCCAGGAGACGTCGGCGCGCGCGGAGTTGGCGCCGGCGGAGGCGAGAAGGTCGAGCTCGAGGTCGACCTGCGCGGTCGTCGTCCCGCTCCACATCAGGTGCACGTTGGTGCCCCAGTGCGCCAGCCCGGTCGGGGCGGCGGGGGCGGCGGTGGCGCTGGCCGTGCTCACCGCGAAGCCCGCCGTCGCCGCGAGGACGGCGGTGGTGGCGGCCACGGCGGTGGCGAGACGTGCGCGGAGGCGCATGCGGTGCTCCTGGCGTCGGCGGCTGGGCTGCCTGCGTGAGGCCCCTGGCTTTGCGTCCCTGCGTCGCCGCAGGTTTGCCTTGTCGTTCCGGTCACTGGTGGTGCTCGGCCGAACAGGACAACGCTGGATCCTCCGTACGGGTGAGGACACCGGCCGTCACCGTCCGTGACGGGTCACGATGGGGGCGTGTGCGGCCGCTACGCCTCCAGCCGGGGCGCCGAGTACCTCGTCGACCACTTCGCCGCCGAGGAGGCGCCGGAGGAGGCGCTCGCGCCGTCGTGGAACGTCGCGCCCACCGACCCGGCCTACGTCGTCGCCGTCCGGGACGCGCGCCGGGTGCTGCGGGTCGCCCGCTGGGGCCTCGAGCCGGCCTGGCAGGGGCGCCGCAAGGGGGCGCCGCTCATCAACGCCCGGCGCGAGACGGTGGCCACCTCGCCGGCCTTCCGGTCGGCCTTCGCCCGCCGGCGCTGCCTGGTGCCGGCCGACGGCTACTACGAGTGGCAGCCGACCGGCGGCAGGGGCAAGCAGGCCTGGTACCTCACCAGCCGCGACGGCAGCCCGCTGGCGATGGCCGGCCTGTACGAGGTGCGGCGCGAGGACGACGTGGCGCGCTGGACCTGCACGGTGCTCACCACCAGCGCCCCGGACGAGCTCGGCGAGATCCACGACCGCACGCCGCTGCTCGTGCCGCGCGAGCAGTGGGCCCGCTGGCTCGACCCGGAGGTCGAGCACCCCGGCGACGACCTCCTCGTGCCCGGGACGCCGGGCGTCCTCGACGCGTGGCCGGTCGGGCCGGCGGTCGGCAACGTGCGCAACGACGGCCCGGAGCTCGTCGAGCCGGCGGCCGTCCAGCCGACGCTGCTGGAGTAGAGCCGGGGGAGCGGGGAACGGCTGCGGAGTACGACCGACCCCGTCACGACAGGAGCCGTGCCCCCGTGGACCAGCAGGACGCCGCCCAGGACGCTCGGGCCCAGCTCGAGCAGATGCTCCGCGAGCTCGACAGCGCCACCGCGACGCTCGAGGCGGAGGGCGCCGGCGAGTCCGAGGAGCTGAGCCACTTCGACCAGCACCCGGCCGACACCGCCACCGAGCTGCAGGACGCCGACCGCGAGAACGCGATCCTCGAGAACGCCGACGACCAGCGCGCGCAGGTCGTGGCCGCCCTCCAGCGCCTCGACGAGGGCACCTACGGCCGCTGCGTCGACTGCGGGCAGGAGATCCCCGCCGCCCGGCTGGAGGTCCGGCCGGAGGCCGCCCGCTGCGTCGCCGACCAGGAGAGGTTCGAGGCCGCGAACGCCTGACGGGAGGCGCTCGCCCCGCCCCGGCGGCTCAGCCGGGGCGGCGGGCGCTCGCCACGAGGTGCAGGCCGGGCGACTCGCCCTGGCGCTCCTCGGCCAGCGCGCACTCGGTGCGCACGAGCAGGTCCATGGCCGCCTCGCCGCCCTCCATCAGCGCCCGCT
This sequence comes from Mycobacteriales bacterium, assembly GCA_035553635.1. Classification (GTDB taxonomy): domain Bacteria; phylum Actinomycetota; class Actinomycetes; order Mycobacteriales; family SCTD01; genus DATLGD01. The sequence continues at coordinate 662 of DATMKB010000396.1, read as the reverse complement.
CCACCACGGGCGGGGTGAGCACCGAGCGCGGGCGCACCCAGTCGACCGCGAAGCCGGCCGTGGTGAGCAGCTCCTCGAGCTCCTCCGGCCAGAAGCAGCGGGCGATCGAGCCGTCGTCCTGGGGGACGAGCAGGACGTCGGCGCTGGGCACGTCGGCGAGCTCGGCCCAACGTCCCTGCTCGGCCAGCCGGGCCAGGCCCGTGGCCAGCGACTCGACGACGAGCAGCAGCCGGCCGCCGGGCCGCAGCACGCGGGCGACGTCGGCCACCGTCACCTCGGCCGCGAGGCAGGTGGACAGCATCCGCGACTCGGCGAGCACGGCGTCGACGGCGGCGTCGCGCAGCCAGGACAGGTCGAGCGGGTCCGCCAGCAGCGGCAGCTCGGTGCCGCCCGCGTGCAGCGGCGGCTCGGTGCCGGGCACGGGCGGCAGGTGCGTCCCGGCCTCGTCGGGCCGGCGCAGGCGCACGACGTCGTGACCGGCGGCGAGCACCTGGGCGGCGAGGTCGCCCTCGGGCCGCGGGCAGCCGCCGGACAGGTCGAGCACGCGGCACGGCTCGTCGGGCAGCCAGGCGGCGAGCTGCGCCGCGGCGACGCGGTCGTAGAACGCCCAGTAGGGCGAGCCGGGGGGCGGGACCGGTGAGCCGGTCGAGCCCGCACCGGTG
>DATMKB010000395.1:0-2748 GCA_035553635.1 Mycobacteriales bacterium | reverse complement strand
GGGGCGTTCGACGCCGTCGGCATCGGGCTGGCGCTGCTCCTGCTGCAGGTGCCGCTGGCGGTGCCGCTCGCGGCGCTCGTGTTCCTCGGCGGGTTCGTCCCGCTCGTCGGCGCCACGCTGACCGGCGCCGTCGCGGTGCTCGTGGCGCTCGTGGCGAACGGGCCGGTGACCGCGGGCCTGGTGCTCGTGGCGGTGGCGGTGGTGCAGCAGGTCGAGAGCCAGGTCGTCGCGCCGGTGGTGCTCGGCCGCACGCTCGAGCTGCACCCGGTGGCGGTGACGGCGTCGCTGACCGCCGGCGCGGTGCTCGGCGGCGTGCTCGGGGCGGCGGCGTCCGTGCCGGTGGTCGCGGCGCTGTGGGCGGTGGTGCGGGCGCTGCGCGAGGACATGGACGACCCGCGGCTCGTCGGGGCGCCGGTCGAGGTGGTCGCCGACGCCGTGTCCGACTCCGACCTCGACGATCCCGTCGAGCAGGACGGGCCGCGCGCCGAGACCTAGGCTGCCCGCATGAGCGCGCGCCGGGTGATGGGCACGGAGACCGAGTACGGCGTCTCCGTCCCGACGGCGCCCGGCACCAACGCCATGACGGCGTCGTCGCAGGTGGTCAACGGCTACGCGAGCGGGCTGCCCGAGGGGCCGGCCCGCGCCCGCCGCACCGGGTGGGACTTCGAGGAGGAGAACCCGCTGCGCGACGCGCGGGGCTTCGAGGTGGGCCTGGGCCTGTCCGACCACCTGCCGGGCGAGCCGGAGGACGAGCTGGGGCTGGCCAACGTCGTCCTGCCGAACGGCGCGCGGCTCTACGTCGACCACGCGCACCCGGAGTACTCGACCCCCGAGGTGCTCACGCCGCGGGACGTCGTGCTGTGGGACAAGGCGGGGGAGCGGGTCATGGAGCTCGCCGCCGAGCGGGCGCTGCAGCTGCCCGGCACCGCGCCGATCCAGCTCTACAAGAACAACACCGACGGCAAGGGCGCCTCGTACGGCACGCACGAGAACTACCTCATGGCGCGGGCCACGCCGTTCGCCGAGATCGTCCGGCACCTGACGCCGTTCTTCGTGTCCCGGCAGGTCTTCGCCGGCAGCGGCCGCGTCGGCCTCGGGCAGGACGGCCGGGGGAGCGGCTTCCAGCTCACCCAGCGGGCCGACTTCTTCGAGGTCGAGGTCGGGCTCGAGACGACCCTCAAGCGCCCGATCATCAACACCCGTGACGAGCCGCACGCCGACCCGGAGAAGTACCGCCGGCTGCACGTGATCATCGGCGACGCGAACCTCGCCGAGGTGGCCACCTACCTCAAGGTCGGCACCACGGCGCTGGTCCTGTCGATGATCGAGGACGGCTGGCTGCGCTCGGCCGGCGTCGACCTGTCGGTCGACGGCCCGGTGTCGGCGCTGCGCGCCGTCTCGCACGACCCGAGCCTGCGGCACCAGGTCACGCTCCGCGACGGCCGCCGCATGACCGCCGTGCAGCTGCAGATGGAGTACCTCGAGCAGGCGCGCAAGCACGTCGAGGACCGGCTCGGCAGCGACGTCGACCCGCAGACCGCCGACGTGCTCGACCGGTGGGAGTCGGTGCTCGACCGCCTGGTCACCGACCGCGACTCGCTCGCCGGCGAGCTCGACTGGGTCGCCAAGCTGCAGCTGCTCGAGGGCTACCGCGAGCGCGAGGGGCTGTCGTGGGACGCCCCGAAGCTCCACCTCGTCGACCTGCAGTACTCCGACGTCCGGCGCGACAAGGGGCTCTACAACCGGCTCGCCGCGCGCGGCCGGATGGAGCGCCTCGTCACCGACGCCGAGGTGGAGCGGGCCGTCGCCGAGCCGCCGGCCGACACGCGGGCCTACTTCCGTGGCAGGTGCTTGGCGCAGTTCCCGTCGCAGGTGGCGGCGGCGTCGTGGGACAGCGTCATCTTCGACGTCGGGCGCGACTCGCTGCAGCGCGTGCCGACCCTCGAGCCGCTGCGCGGGACGCAGGCCCACGTCGGCGGCCTGCTCGACAGCTGCGAGACGGCCGAGGACCTGCTCGACGCGCTGGCGGGCCGGCGCTAGACCGGCCGGGCCCCGAGCAGCTGCGCCACGAGCGCGAGGGCCTGCGCCTCGGTGACCACCGGCGGCGCCGCGCGCACCGGCCGGGCGCGCTCCGGCAGGGCCGGCAGCCCGTCGAGCGCCAGCTGGGCGCGGGCGCGGCGGCTCAGGTCGTCCTCGGCGTCGAGCAGCTCGGTGGCCGGGACGAGCAGGTGCAGCAGGTCCGTCGAGAGGGTCACGGGGGCATCGTGCCGCGGGGGTCGGACAGTCCTCCGGTCGCCGTCCTCAGCCGGCCGTCCTCACCTGCGGCGGAGCCGGTCGAGCCGGTCGCGCGCCTGCGCGGCGGCCTCCTGCGCCTCCGCGACGCGCTGCACCGCCCGCTCGGCGGCGGCCTGCGCCCGGGCGACCTCGGCCTGGGCGTCGTGCGCCTCGTGGCCGGCCGCGGCCAGCCGCTCCCGGGCCTGCGCCAGCCGGCGCTCGGCGTCGTCCACCTCCTCCTGCGCGCGCCCGCGCTCCTGCTCGGCGGTCCGCTGCGCCGCCGCGGCGTCCTCCGCCCGGCGGGCGGCCGCGGCCGCGGCGCCGACCGCGTCATCGAGGGCGGCGGCGGCGTCCTGGGCCGCCCTCTCGGCGGCGGCGACGCCCCTCGCCGGTCGTGGTGCCTGCGACGCTGCTGACGGCGTGCGCGGGGGAGCGGCGACGGCCCCGGCGACGTCCACGCCGCCGAAGCCGGCG
>DATMKB010000394.1:0-4029 GCA_035553635.1 Mycobacteriales bacterium | reverse complement strand
GAGTGGCCGCCCCGCGCTCGGCCGCCGCGCGGATGCCCGGGCGGAAGCCGGCGACGGCGTCGTCGGCGTTGGTGCCCGTGGCGACGTGCGGCAGGCCGAGCTCGTCGGCGAGCGGCCGCAGGGTGTCGAGCAGCGTGGCCTTGCAGTGGAAGCAGCGGTCGCGGCCGTTCGCGGCGTAGCCGGGCCGGGACAGCTCGTCGGTGCCGGGCACGAGGTGCCGGACTCCGAGCGACGCGGCCAGCGCGCGCGCCGGCGCCAGCTCCGCGGCCGCGAGGCTCGGGCTCACGGCCGTGGCCGCGGCGACGGCGTCCGGGCCGAGGGCGCGCACGGCGGCGGCCAGCAGGAACGCGCTGTCGGCGCCGCCGGAGAACGCGACGAGGACGCCGCCGAGCGCCGTCAGGCGGTCGGACAGGTCGGCGAGCCGGGCGTCGAGCACCGGCCCACCGTAGGGCTCAGCCCTCGCCGACGGAGTACTCCTGGCCGGGTGCGGCGTCCTTGGCGCCGCGGGTGCCCCCGGTCTCGGTGTCGACCGGCGCGGCGGCCGGCGTACCGGCGGCGGCGGTCGAGCTCTTCGGGTCGCCGAGCAGCTGGTTGACCGGGTTGGGGACGCCGGTCGCCTCCTGCGTCGAGGTGGCCGACCCCTCGTCGACGCCCTCCTCGGAGACGAGGTCGGGGGCGTTGCGGAACGGCAGGTCCTTGTCGGGCGAGGTCATGCGGGGACCGTGCCCGCCCGCGCCCGCGGCCATGCCGTCAGCCGCACGACTGCTCGAGGTCGGCGACCCGTGCCTCGAGCACGTGCACCCGGTCGTCGACGGCGGCCACCTCGTCGCCCGACGCCCCGGACCGCACGAGCGCCAGGAAGCCCGCCCGCTCGCGGTCGCGCTCCTCGCGCAGCGCGTCGAGCTCGTCGCAGGACGTCCCGGCGCAGCCGGACAGCAGGGCCGCGGCGAGCAGGGCGGGAGCGAGGACGCGCACACGCCAGTGTGCGGCACTAGCCTCGACGGGATGGACGCGCGCAGCCTCGCGGAGGAGCTGCGCGGCTGGCCCGACGACCGGCTCGCCGCCCTGCTCACGGCCCGGCCGGACCTCGCGCTCCCCGTGCCGCCCGACCTCGGCGTGCTGGCGGCCCGCGCCGGCGTGCGGCTGTCGGTGCTGCGGGCGCTCGAGCGGCTCGACGCCTTCGCGCTCGGCGCGCTCGAGGGGCTGCTGGTGGCCGACCCGGCCACCGCCGACGCCGTCGCCGCGCTCGTGGGCGCGCCGGTCGACGAGGCGCTGCGGGTACTGCGCGACCTCGCCCTCGTCTGGGGGCCGGACGACGACCTGCGCGCCGTCGGCGCGGTGCGGGAGGTGCTCGGCCAGCACCCCGCCGGGCTCGGCCGCCCCGCCGAGGTGCTCCTGCGCCTGCGCCCGGACGGCGTCCTCGTCGAGGTCGCCCGGGCGCTCGGCGTCGACGACGGCAACCCCTACCGCGACGTCCTCGGCGTGCTCACCGACCCGGCGCGGCTGCAGGCCGTGCTCGACACCGCCGGCGAGGAGCAGCGCAAGGTGCTCCAGGCGCTCGCGGCCGGGCCGCCGCTCGGGCAGGTGCGCGACGCCCGCCGCCCCGTCACCGCCGACAACGCCGACAGCCCGGTGCGCTGGCTGCTCGTGCGGGGCCTGCTCGTGGCGGTCGACACGCACACCGTCGAGCTCCCCCGCGAGGTGGGCCTGCTGCTGCGCGGCGACGCGCCGCTCGGGCCGCTGTCCCCCGCGCCGCCCGCGCTCGAGACCACCCGGCCGGGGGCCGATGCCGTCGACGCCGCCGCCGCGCACACCGCCGCCGACGTCGTCGGGCGCGTGGAGGCGCTGCTCGAGCTGTGGGCCGAGAGCCCGCCGGCGGTGCTGCGGGCCGGCGGCCTCGGCGTGCGGGACCTGCGCCGCACCGCCCAGTCGCTCGACGTCGACGAGCGCACGGCGGGGCTGCTCGTCGAGGTCGCCGCCGCGGCCGGGCTCGTCGACGCCACCCCCGGTCTCGACCCGGAGCTGCTGCCGACGACCCGCTTCGACGCCTGGGCGGCCGACGCGTCGGAGCAGCGCTGGGCGGTGCTCGCGCAGGGCTGGCTCGAGATGACGCGGATGGCCGGCCTCATCGGCGAGCGCGGCGACCGCGACCGGGTGCTCCCGCCGCTCGGGCCCGAGCTCGAGCGGCCGGGGCTCCCGGCCGAGCGGCGCCGGGTGCTGGACGCCCTGGCGTCGGTGCCGGCAGGCAGCGCCCCGACGCGCGAGAGCGTCCGCGAGCTGCTGCTGTGGCAGGGGCCGCGCCGCGGCGGGCGGCACCGCGAGCGCGTCGTCGACGAGGTGCTCGAGGAGGCCGAGGCCCTCGGGCTCACCGGCCGGGGCGGGCTCTCGCGCGCTGCCCGCGCCCTGCTCGACGGCGACGCCGACCGGGCCGCCGACCGGCTCGGCGACCACCTCCCGCCGCCGCTCGACCACGTTCTCGTGCAGCCCGACCTCACCGTCGTGGCGCCCGGGCCGCTCGAGCGCGACCTCGCCCGGGAGCTCGCCGTCGTCGCCGACGTGGAGTCGACCGGCGGCGCCACGGTCTACCGGGTCAGCGAGGCCTCGGTGCGGCGCGCGCTCGACGCCGGTCGCACCGCCGGCGAGCTGCACGAGCTGTTCCGCTCCCGCTCGCGCACCCCGGTGCCGCAGTCACTCACCTACCTCGTCGACGACGTCGCCCGCCGGCACGGCCGGCTGCGCGCGGGCGTCGCGGGCTCCTACCTGCGCTGCGACGACGAGGCGCTGCTGTCGGAGGTGCTCGCGGCGAAGAAGGTGGCCGCGCTCGGGCTGCGGCGGATCGCGCCGACCGTCGCCGTCAGCACCCAGGAGACGGGCGAGGTGCTGGCCGCGCTGCGGGCCGCCGGCTACGCGCCCGCCGCCGAGGCGCCCGACGGCGCCCTGCTCGTCGCCGGCCCGCCCGCGCGCCGCACGCCGCTGCGCACCCGCGTGCAGCGCGCCGCCGAGCTGTCGCTGCCGCCGCAGCAGGCGGCGCTGTCGGTCACGGCGATGCGCGCCGGCGACCTCGCTGCACGGGCGCAGCGCCGCGACGGCGGCGGGCCCTCGCGCACCTCCGCCGTCGAGGTGCTGGCCTTCCTCCAGGCGGCCGTCCGCGAGCGGCGGCAGGTGTGGCTCGGCTACGTCGACGCGCAGGGGCGCTCGACCTCGCGCGTCGTCGAGCCGCGGTCGGTGGAGGGCGGCTACGTGGCCGCCTACGACCACCTGCGCGAGGAGGACCGCACCTTCGCGCTGCACCGCATCACCGGCGTGGCCGACGTCGACGCCGACGCCGGCGCCTGACGGGGGCGGCTGCCGGACCCGCTGATCATGGCAGGAGTGCCCGCCGGCACGGCGTGTCGCGGGCACTCCCCCCATGATCGGCGCGGGACGGGAACGGCGGGTGTCGGACCGCTGTTGGACCCTGGTGTGGTGACTCCTGACGGCCCGCTCATCGTCCAGTCCGACAAGACGCTGCTGCTCGAGGTCGACCACCCGCAGGCCTCGGCCTGCCGGCAGGCCATCGCCCCCTTCGCCGAGCTCGAGCGCTCCCCCGAGCACGTGCACACCTACCGGCTGACGCCGCTCGGCCTGTGGAACGCCCGCGCCGCCGGCCACGACGCCGAGCAGGTCGTGGACGCGCTCGTGCGCTTCAGCCGCTACCAGGTGCCGCACGCGCTGCTCGTCGACGTCATGGACACGATGGACCGCTACGGGCGGCTGCGGCTCGAGAACGACCCGGTGCACGGGCTCGTGCTGCGCACCACCGACCGGGCGGTGCTCGAGGAGGTCGTGCGCAGCAAGAAGGTCAGCCCGATGCTCGGCCAGCGCCTCGACCCGGAGACCGTGATCGCCTTCGCGTCCGAGCGCGGGCGGCTCAAGCAGGCGCTGCTCAAGGTCGGCTGGCCGGCCGAGGACCTCGCCGGCTACGTCGACGGCGAGAAGCACGACATCGCCCTCGTGCAGGACGGCTGGGCGCTGCGCGACTACCAGCAG
>DATMKB010000393.1:0-5887 GCA_035553635.1 Mycobacteriales bacterium | reverse complement strand
TCGGGCGCGCCGTGCCGGGGGCCGGCCGGCGCGGCGGCCGGCGCCGGCTCGGGCTGCTCCGGCTCGGGCTCCGGCGCGGGGCGCAGGTCGGCCCAGCACTGCGTGCACCACGGCGCGTCCGGGCGCACGGCGCCCCGGCAGTGCGGGCACTGCGCCAGGGCGGTCGCCAGGGCCGCCGGCGCGGCGGTCGGGTGCGGATCGGGTCCCACGGCGCAGACCTCGGCAGGTCCGGCCCGGTCCTTGACCGCCCGGTCGGCCGGGACGCTGCGGCGCTCGGCGCAGCCGGGATAGGTTGTGACGCAGAGCGCAGCCGTGCCCCGGGCCGGCCGCCACGGCGGCCCGGGCGAACCCGTGCCACCCCAGGAGGGACCCACCGTGCAGGAGTACTCCACGCCCCAGCAGCTCGAGCTGCCGGCGGACGCCACGCTCGTCGACGCCGTGCTGGAGAACGCGGCGCGCACGCCCGACCACGTGATCTTCACGCGCAAGGTCGACGGCCGGTGGGCGCCCGTCACCACCAAGGAGTTCGCCACCGAGGTGAGCGCGCTCGCCGCCGGCCTCGTCGCGAGCGGCGTGCAGCCGGGCGACCGCGTCGGCCTGATGAGCAAGACCCGCTACGAGTGGACGCTCTGCGACTACGCCATCTGGCGCGCCGGCGCCGTCACCGTGCCGATCTACGAGACGAGCTCGGCCGAGCAGGTGCAGTGGAACCTCGGCGACTCCGGCGCCGTCGCCGTCATCGTCGAGAGCGCCGCGCACGAGGCGACCTTCCGCGAGGTCCAGGACCAGCTCCCCGACGTCAAGCACGCCTGGCAGATCGACGCCGGCGGCCTCGAGGAGCTCGCCGCGGCCGGCCGCGACGTCCCGGCCGCCGACCTCGACGCGCGCACCCGCACGCTCAAGGCCGACAGCCTCGCCACGATCATCTACACCTCGGGCACCACCGGCCGCCCGAAGGGCTGCGAGCTCACCCACCACAACCTGCTCGGGGTGGGCCGCTCGGCCGGCGTCGTCATGCCGCAGGTCTTCAACGCCCAGGGCTCGACCCTGATGTTCCTGCCGCTCGCGCACGTGTTCGGCCGCTTCGTGCAGGTCGCCTGCGTCGAGACCCAGGCGCGCATGGGCCACACCGCCGACATCAAGAACCTGCTGCCCGACCTCGCGAGCTTCCAGCCGACCTTCCTGCTGTCGGTGCCGCGCGTGTTCGAGAAGGTCTACAACTCGGCGAAGGCCAAGGCGCACGGCGACGGCAAGGGCAAGATCTTCGACGCCGCCGAGGCCACCGCCATCGCCTACTCGCAGGCGCTCGACAGCGGCGGCGCCGGCCCGCTGCTCAAGCTCAAGCACGGCCTGTTCGACAAGCTCGTCTACGGCAAGCTGCGCGCCGCCATGGGCGGCAAGGTCGAGTACTCGTTCTCCGGCGGCGCCCCGCTCGGCGCGCGCCTCGGCCACTTCTTCCGCGGCATCGGCGTCACGATCATCGAGGGCTACGGCCTCACCGAGACGAGCGCGCCGGCCACCTACAGCCCGCCGGACAAGCTCAAGATCGGCACCGTCGGCCGCCCCGGCCCGGGCGTCTCGATCCGCATCGCCGACGACGGCGAGATCATGATCAAGGGCGAGAACGTCTTCCGCGGCTACTGGCACAACGAGGCCGCCACCCGGGAGGTGCTCGAGTCCGACGGCTGGTTCCACAGCGGCGACATCGGCGAGCTCGACAGCGACGGCTACCTGAAGATCACCGGGCGCAAGAAGGAGCTCATCGTCACCGCCGGCGGCAAGAACGTCGCGCCGGCCGTGCTCGAGGACCGCCTGCGCGCCCACCCGATCGTCAGCCAGTGCATGGTCGTCGGCGACCAGCGCCCGTTCATCGGCTGCCTGGTCACCCTCGACGCCGAGTCGCTGCCCGGCTGGCTCAAGGCGCAGGGCAAGGACGAGTCGATGTCGATCGCCTCGGCCTCCGAGGACCCCGACGTGCAGGCCGAGATCCAGAAGGCCGTCGACGAGGCCAACAAGGCCGTGTCCAAGGCCGAGGCCATCCGCAAGTTCACGATCCTGCCGGTGGACTGGACGGAGGAGGGCGGCCAGATGACGCCGTCGCTCAAGCTCAAGCGCTCCGTCGTCATGAAGGAGTTCGCGTCGGAGGTCGACGCCCTCTACGGCGGGCCGGTCAGCTGACCGACCCCTCCGCCCCGTGAGGGCCCTCACCGCGACCGGCAGCCTTCGGCTGCCGGTCGCGGCGTTCCGCGGCGTCCTGCTGCTCACCTGCGCCGCGCTCGCCGTGCTGCCCGACGGGCTCGACCGCGAGGCCGTGGGGCGCGTCGTCGTGCTGGCGGTCATCGCCGTCGTGGCCACGCTCGCCTCCGGACGGGCGTCCTCGGCGGTGCCGGTCGGCATCATCGAGGCCACCGTCGCGGGCGCCTTCATCGCCGGCACCGGCGGCGGCAGCAGCCCGCTGCTGCCGTACCTGCTCGCGCCCGGGCTGGCGCTGGGCGTCGCCGGGGGCTTCCGGGCGCCCCTGCTCGGGGCCGGGGCCGCCGCCGTCAGCGCGGTGGCCGTGCGGGTGACCGCCGGCGGTGCGGAGCCGGCGGCGAGCTTCGTCGTCGTCGTCGGGCAGTGGGTGGCGCTGTCGGCGGGCGTGGGGGTGCTCGCGGCGGGCGCGCTGCGCCAGAGCGCGGCGTCCGCGCCCGAGGGCGACCGCTACGCCGAGGCCCACGCCCTCCTGCAGCAGCTGCGCGCCGTCAGCGCCCGCCTGCCCGGCGGGCTCGACGCCCCGGCCGCGGCGTCGGCGCTGCTCGACCGGTGCGCGCAGCTCGCGCCCAGCACGCGGTCGGCGGTGCTCGTGCAGCGCGGCGGCGGGGAGCAGCTCGTGCCGCTGGCGGTCCTCGGCACCCGCCGGGTGCCGTGGCGCGCCCCGCTGTCCTCCCCCGGCCCGCTGCGGGAGGCGTGGGACGGCGACCGCCCCCTGGTCGACGTCCGGCGGCCCGACCGCGCGGGGCGGCGCAAGGGCAGCGCCCTCGCGGTGGTGCCCCTTCGCAACGAGGAGGGGCCGTTCGGGCTCGTCGTGCTCGAGGCCCTCGACCCGGCCGCCTTCCCCGCGGAGCGGATCGACGCCGTCGTCGAGGCGGTGCAGGAGGACGCCCTGCGCCTGGAGACGGCACTGCTCTTCGAGGAGGTCCGCTCGAGCGTCACCCTGGAGGAGCGCGACCGGCTGGCCCGGCAGATGCACGACGGCATGGCCCAGGACATCGCCTACCTCGGCTACCAGCTGGACGCCCTGCGCTCGCAGGCGGCCGGCAACCCCGAGCTCGCCGACGGCCTCGCGGAGGTCCGCGGTCGGCTCACCTCGCTCATCAGCGACATCCGGCTGTCGATCACCGACCTGCGGACCTCCGTCGACACCGAGCGCGGCCTGGGCAGCGCCCTGTCCTCGTACGTGCGCGCCATCACCGCCGGCCGCGACGTGCGGGTGCACCTGTCGCTGCAGGAGTCGGCGTTCCGGCTGCCCGGTGAGTGCGAGGTCGCCCTCTTCCGGGTGGTGCAGGCGGTTGCCTCCGACATGCGGAAAGGGCGGCGGACCGGGCAGCTCTGGGTCACACTGTCGACCGACCCGCCGTCGGCGACGCTGCAGGTCGAGCACGACGGAGCGGTCGAGCCGTCCTCGCTCGACCTGCGCGAGCACGCGGCGGCCGTCGAGCGGCTGGGGGGCACGCTCTCCCTCGGCCGCGGCCCCTCGGGAGGTCCGAGGGTGGTCGTGGAGCTGGGAGGGGACGACGGTGCCGGTCAGCGTCCTGCTGGTCGATGACCACGCGCTGATCCGCGAGGGGCTGCGCCGCGCGTTCGAGCAGACCGACGACCTCGAGGTGGTCGGCGAGGCCGCGAGCGCCGCCGAGGCGCTCGCGCTCGTGCGCACCCTGTCGCCGCAGGTCGCCGTCGTCGACGTGAACCTCGGCGAGTCCAACGGCATCGAGCTCGTCGCGGCGCTGCGCGCCGACCACCCGACCATGGGCCTGGTCGTCTGCACGATGTACGAGGGCGACGAGCACCTGCTCGGCGCGCTCGAGGCGGGAGCCTCCGGGTTCGTGCTCAAGAGCGCCCCAGCGAGCGAGGTCATCGCAGCGGCCCGGCAGGCCGCCGTCGCGCCGACGTCGTTCACCGCCCACGACCTCGCCGGCGCGATGCGCCGCAAGATGCTCGAGCCGCAGGTCCGGCTCACCCCCCGCGAGCACGAGATCCTGCAGCACCTCGCCGACGGCGTCTCCGTCGCGGTGCTCGCCAAGCGGCTGTACATCAGCCCGTCGACGGCGAAGACCCACATGAGCAAGCTCTACGACAAGCTCGGTGCGCAGAACCGCACCCAGGCGATCATGGAGGCCGTGCGCCTCGGGCTCGTCAAGGCCGACGCCCGCTAGCCCCTCCTGCTCCGCGCGTCAACCCCCCGACCGGCCGGACTTGCCGGACGCGCGACCGATCCCGCCCGGAACGTCCGTCGCCCAGAGTCGACGTGCGCACCTCCCCTCGGGGTGCGCGACGACGGGGGGATCGGACATGACCAGGCAGCACGGCGGACCGCCGGGCGGCACGGGCTCCGCGGCGGTCCTCGTCGCGGCAGCGGTGGCGCTGGCCGTCCTCATCTGCCTGGCCCTCGTGCAGTGGTTCGGGAGGATGGCGTGAAGCTCCGACGCAAGGACGTGCCGGAGGTGGTGAGCGTCCCCGGGCAGGGGTCGGCCGCGCCGGTGCTCGTGCCCGTGCAGCGCCCCGCCGGGTGGCGCCAGCTCGGCGACCTGCTCGTCGAGCGCTCCGTCGTCACGCACGGCCAGCTCAACGAGGCGCTGCTGCAGCAGGGCGCGTCGGGCAAGCGGCTCGGCTCGCTGCTCGTCGAGGTCGGCGCCCTCGACGAGATGGACCTCGTCGACGCGCTCGCCGAGCAGTTCGACCTGGCCGTCGCCGACCTCGGCGAGCACGCTCCCGAGGCCGACGCCGTCGCGAAGCTGCCGGAGTCGGTCGCCCGCGCGCACACGTGCGTCCCGCTCGAGGTCGACGAGGGCCACCTGGTCGTCGCCGTCGCCGACCCCTCGACGCAGCTCGAGCAGCAGCTCGCGGCCGCCGCCGGCATGCCGGTCGCGATGGTGCTCGCCTCCCCCGCCGACATCAGGCGGGCCGTCGACACGAGCTACCGCTCGCTCACCGGCATCGACGAGTTCGTCGCCGCCTTCCAGAAGACCAACACCACCCGGCGCGCCGCTGCCCTGACGTCCGAGTCGGCGCAGGACGACGCCCCCGTGGTGCAGGTCGTCAACAAGATCATCACGCAGGCGCTGCGCGACCGCGCCTCCGACGTGCACATCGAGCCGCAGGACAGCCGGCTGCGCATCCGCTTCCGCATCGACGGCGCCCTGCACGACGTCCTCGCCCTGCCCGACGCCATGGGCCCCGCGCTCACCAGCCGGCTCAAGATCATGGCCGGGATGAACATCGTCGAGCGGCGGCGCCCCCAGGACGGCCAGATCTCCATGGAGGTCGACGGCCGCTCGGTCGACATCCGCGTCGCCACCACCGGCGTCGTGTGGGGCGAGAAGGTCGTGCTCCGCATCCTCGACAAGAGCCGGCCGCTCTACAAGCTCAAGGACCTCGGCATGCCCGAGGACACGCACGCGACCTTCTCCAAGCTCGTGCACGCGCCGTTCGGCATGGTGCTGTGCGCCGGCCCCACCGGCTCGGGCAAGACGACGACGCTCTACGCGACGATGAGCGAGATCAACGAGTCGCAGCGCAACATCATGACGATCGAGGACCCGGTCGAGTACGTCTTCCCCTCGATCAACCAGATCTCGACGAACGAGCAGGCCGGCCTCACCTTCGCCACCGGCCTCAAGTCGATCCTGCG
>DATMKB010000392.1:0-3125 GCA_035553635.1 Mycobacteriales bacterium | reverse complement strand
GTGCAGCACGACGGCGGACGCCCGGTGCTCGCGGGTGGCGGTGAGCACGAGGTCGGCGCCGGCCACGTGCTCGGCGACGAGCTCGCGGGCCCGGAAGTCGGCGCCGTCGACGCCGTGGGCGGCCAGGGTGGAGAGGGCGTGATCCTCCATGGGCGAGCCGCTGTGCCCCCAGGTGCCGGCCGACTCGACGACGAAGCGCTCCGCCTGCTCCGGCCAGGCGCGGCGCAGCGCGTCGGCCATGAGCCGCTCGGCCATCGGCGAGCGGCAGATGTTGCCGGTGCAGACGTGCAGGACGCGGAAGACGTCGGTCGCGGGCGCGGTCATGCCGGCACCACGAGGTCCTCGGCGACCGTGCGGAGCTCGTCGAGCCCGAGCGCGCCGGCGCGCAGCAGGCGGGGAACGTCGCCCGTCAGGTCGACGACCGTGCTGGTCACCGGCTCCTCCCCCGTCTGCCCGCCGTCGAGGTAGACCTGCACCGCTCGGCCGAGCTGGCGGGCGGCCTCGGCGCAGTCGGTGGCGGGCGGCAGGCCCGTGCGGTTGGCGCTGCTCACGGCCAGCGGACCGCTCTGCTCCAGCACGGCCAGCGCGACCGGGTGCAGCGGCATGCGCACGGCCACCGTGCCGCGCGCCTCGCCGAGGTCCCAGGCCAGGCTGGGCGCCGAGCGCAGGACGAGCGTCAGGGGGCCGGGCCAGAACGCCTCGACGAGCGCGCGGGCCTGCGGCGTGACGACCTCCGCGAGGCCGTCGACGGTGCGCCACGCGCCGACGAGCACCGGCAGCGGCACCTCGCGGCCGCGGCCCTTCGCCTCGGCGAGCCGGGTGACGGCGGGCGGGCTGAAGGCGTCGGCGGCCAGGCCGTAGACGGTGTCGGTGGGCAGCACCGCGAGCTCGCCGCGGCGCAGCGCCGCGACGGCGGCCTCGACGCCGGCGACCGGGTCGTGGCCCTCGCGGACGTCGTAGGTGGTCACGCGCCGGTCCAGCAGGCCGTGACGAAGCGGTCGCGTCCGGCGAGGTCGCGGTGGTCGGCCACCTCCGCCCAGCCACCCGCCTCGCGGAACAGCGCCGGGGCGGTCTCGCCCTGCCGGTCGGAGTGCTCGACGACCACGAGCCCGCCGGGCTTGAGCAGCCGCCGCGCCACTCGCTCCACCGAGCGGACGACGTCGAGGCCGTCCTCGCCGGCGAACAGCGCGATCTCGGGGTCGTGGTCGACGACCTCGGGGTCGGGGATGTGCCGCTCCGTCGTCGCGACGTACGGCGGGTTGGAGATGACCAGGTCGAACCGGCCGTCCATGCCGGGCAGGACGTCGGCCGGCTGCCCCACGTCGCCCTCGTGCAGGTGCACCGCCGGGTCGCCGGCCTCGGCGCGGGCCGCCGCGTTGCGCCGGGTCCAGGCCAGGGCGCCGGGATCGCGCTCGACGGCGTGCACGGTGATGCCGGGCACCTCGTTCGCGAGGGCGAACGCGATGGTGCCGCTGCCGGTGCACAGGTCGACCGCGAGCGGCGCCTCGACCCCCCGCAGGGCCTGCACGGCCCACTCGACCACCGACTCGGTCTCCGGCCGGGGGACGAACACGCCGGGGCCCACGAGCAGCTCGATGTGCCGGAAGCCGACGGACCCGGTCAGGTGCTGCAGCGGCACGCGCTGCGCGCGCCGGCCGACGAGCTCGTCGAACGCCGCCGCCTGGTCGCCGTCGAGCGCGTCGACCAGGAGCAGGTCGGACGGCTTCGCCAGCCCGAGGACGTGCACGGCCAGCGCCCGGGCGTCGTGCTCGGGGCTCGCCACGCCGGCCTCCGCGAGGCGGTCGGTGGCGGTGCGGACGGCGTCGCGGAGCAGGGTCACGTGCTCGTTCCCTCCAGCTTGGCGCGGGTGTCCATGTCCACGAGGCTCGTGATCACGGCGTCGAGGTCGCCGTCCAGCACCTGCGACAGGTTGTTGGCCTTGTAGCCGGAGCGGTGGTCGGCGACCCGGTTGTCGGGGAAGTTGTACGTGCGCACCTTCTCGCTCCGGTCGACGGTGCGGATCTGCGCCCCCCGCGCGGCGGCGTCGGCGGCGTTGCGCTCCTCCACCGCGAGGGCCAGCAGCCGGGCCCGGAGGACGCGCATGGCGGCCTCCTTGTTCTGGAGCTGGCTCTTCTCGTTCTGCATCGAGACCACGACGCCGGTGGGCAGGTGCGTGATGCGCACGGCGGAGTCGGTGGTGTTGACGCTCTGGCCGCCGGGCCCGCTGGAGCGGTAGACGTCGATGCGCAGGTCGTTCTGGTCGATCGTGACGTCGACGTCCTCCGCCTCGGGCAGCACGAGCACGCCGGCGGCGGAGGTGTGGATGCGTCCCTGGCTCTCGGTGACCGGCACGCGCTGCACGCGGTGCACGCCGCCCTCGAACTTGAGCTTGCCGTAGACGGGGTTCTGCGGGTCGCGGCTCTTCACCGCGATCTGCACGTCCTTGTAGCCGCCGAGCTCGCCCTCGGTGGCGCTGACGACCTCGGTCTTCCAGCCCTGCTGCTCGGCGTAGCGGGTGTACATGCGCACGAGGTCGCCGGCGAACAGGGCCGACTCGTCGCCGCCCTCGCCCGCCTTGACCTCGAGGATGACGTCCTTGGCGTCGGCCGGGTCGCGCGGCACGAGCAGCCGGGTGATGCGCTCGTCGAGCTCGGGCAGCCGGGCGGCGATCTCCTCGGCCTCGCGCGCGAAGTCCGGGTCCTCGGACGCCATCTCGCGGGCCGCCTCGAGGTCGGCCTCGAGCTGCTCCTTCTCGCGGATCGCGGCGACGAGCGGGCCGAGCTCGGCGTACCGGCGGCCGAGCTCGCGGGCGCGCGCCTGGTCGGCGTGCACGTCGGGGTCGGCGAGCTGTGCCTCGAGCTCGGCGTGCTCGGCGAGCGCGAGGTTCGTCGGGGTGTCGGCAGCGGGCATGTCTCGCGGTCCTCCTGGAACGGCAGCGGCGCCCGCCCCCTGTCCGGGGACGGGCGCCGCGAGGCAGCTACTTGGAGCGCTTGCCGAAGCGCTGCTCGAACCGGGCCACGCGGCCGCCGGTGTCGAGGATCTTCTGCTTGCCGGTGTAGAAGGGGTGGCACTGCGCGCAGACGTCGGCGCTGATCTTGCCGTCGCCCTTGGTGCTGCGGGTGGTG
>DATMKB010000391.1:0-3496 GCA_035553635.1 Mycobacteriales bacterium | reverse complement strand
CGCCGACCTCTCCCGCACGATCGAGGCGATCTCGGCCGAGGCCGACCGGCGCGGGCTCGACCTGCTCTGCGCCGGCACCCACCCCTTCACCGACTGGCAGACGCAGTCGATCAGCCCCGGGCCGCGCTACGAGAAGCTCGTCCAGGACATGCAGTGGCTCGCGCGCCGGCTGCAGATCTTCGGCGTGCACGTCCACGTCGGCGTCCGCGACCCCGACAAGGCGGTCTCCTTCGTCAACGCGCTGACGGCGTACGTGCCGCACCTGCTCGCGCTCTCGGCGTCGTCGCCCTACTGGAAGGGCACCGACACTGGCCTCGCCTCGGCGCGCTCGAAGGTCTTCGAGGGCCTGCCGACCGCCGGGCTGCCGTTCATGCTCGACGACTGGGACGAGTTCGAGCGGTACATGGAGACGCTGCTCAAGACCAAGGCCATCTCCTCCATCAAGGAGGTCTGGTGGGACATCCGGCCCCACCCGGACTTCGGCACCGTCGAGCTGCGCATCTGCGACGGCATCCCGACGCTGTCCGAGGTCGGGATGGTGGCCGCCGTCGCCCAGTGCCTCGTGGAGATGTTCGACCGCGAGATCGACAAGGGCTACACGCTGCCCAAGCCGAAGAGCTGGGTGGTGCGCGAGAACAAGTGGCGCGCGGTCCGGCACGGCATGGACGCCGAGATCATCTCCGGCGAGGACCACCGGCTGGTGCCGGTGCGCGAGGCGCTGCGGGAGCTCGTGCAGGACCTCAGCCCGACGGCGGAGCGGCTCGGCTGCCTCGACGAGCTGGTGCGGGTGCAGACGGTGGTCGAGACCGGCGCGAGCTACGAGCGGCAGCGCGCGGTCGCGGCGGCCAGCGGCGGCGACCTCACAGCCGTCGTCGACAGCCTGGCCGAGGAGTTCCGCACCGACGTCCCGGTCGTCCTGCGGCCGCCGGCCGAGCCGGGCGCGCCCGGGGCGGTCTCGTGACCGGCCCCGCCGACCGCTGGCTGGCCGAGCACGGGGCCGAGCTGGTGCGGGCCCGCCGCTGGCTGCACGCCCACCCCGAGCTGGGGCGCCAGGAGCACGCCACCACCGCCTGGCTGTGCGAGCGGCTGTCCGCCGCCGGCCTGCAGCCCCGGGCGCTGGCGGGCGGCACCGGCGTGGTCTGCGACGTCGGCAGCGGCGACGGGCCCGTCGTCGTCCTGCGGGCCGACATCGACGCCCTCCCGCTGCCCGACGAGAAGGACGTCTCCTACCGCTCGACGGTGCCGGGCGTGTGCCACGCCTGCGGGCACGACGTGCACACCGCCGTGCTGCTCGGCACCGGTCTGGCGCTGGCGCAGGTCGCGGGCGAGCTGCGGGGCACCGTGCGGCTGCTGTTCCAGCACGCCGAGGAGCTCATGCCCGGTGGGGCGCTCGACGTGCTCGCCGAGGGCCTGCTCGACGACGTCTCGTCGGCCTTCGCGCTGCACTGCGACCCGGCGCTCGAGGTCGGGCGGGTCGGCCTCAGGAGCGGTCCGATCACGGCGGCGTCCGACGACCTCAAGGTCCACCTCACCGGCCCCGGCGGGCACACCTCGCGGCCGCACAACACGGTCGACCTCGTGCACGCCCTCTCGACCGTGGCCACCGGGCTGCCGGACGCGCTGTCCCGGCTCGTCGACCCGCGCGCCGGCCTGTGCCTGGTGTGGGGCCACGTCTCGGCCGGCCGGGCGCCCAACGCCATCCCCAGGGAGGGCCAGCTCCACGGCACCCTGCGGCTGCTCGACAAGGACGCCTGGCACGGGGCGCCCGACATGGTGCACCGCGTCGTCGACCAGCTCGTGGCGCCCTACGGCGCCCGCGCGCAGGTCACGTACTCGCGGGGCGTGCCGCCGGTGGTCAACGACCCGTCGGCCACCGCGCTCATGACGGCGGCGGTGCGCTCCGCGCTCGGCGCCGGCTCCGCGGTGCCGACGGCGCAGTCCCTGGGCGGCGAGGACTTCGCCTGGTGCCTCGAGCAGGTGCCGGGCGCGCTCGGCCGGCTCGGCGTCAAGGCGCCGGGACGGGCATCGTCCTACGACCTGCACCAGGGCTCGTTCGACGTCGACGAGGAGGCGCTGCCCGCCGGCGTCCGGGTGATGACCGCCGTGGCCCTGGCGGCGCTGTCGGCCGGCTGACGTCCCGCCGCCCGGCGACAGGTGATCAACAGGGACGACAGGCTCGACACGCCGGGACCGTCCTGCGGGTCCCGCCCTGTCGATCACCCTCGGCCGGGCTGACCCGGCTGACCGGGACGGCGGACGACGGGCGCCGCGGTCCAGACGGCTGGAGGCCGCCGGGTCTCGACCTCAGGTGCCGATCGAGCGGCAGGGGCGCTGCCGGAGCTCGGCGAGGTAGTCGTCCGGCGCCCCCGCGGCCTGGGCGGCGTCGGCCAGCACGCCCAGGTAGCGGGCCGAGGGCAGCCCGCCCTCGTAGCCGTCGAGGACGTACACCCAGGCGACGCGGTCGCCGTCGAGCGTCGCCACGCGGACGCGCAGCTTGCGGTAGAGCCCGGTGTCGGCGCCCTCCCAGGCGTCGAGCTGGGCGGCGTCGGCGTCGGTGAGGTCGTAGAGCCCGACGAACACCCGCTCGCCCGGCGCCTCGACCACCGTCGCGAGCGCCCCCTCCCAGCCGAGGTCCTCGGCGCCGAAGGTCAGCCGCCACCCCTCGAGCCAGCCGGTGCCGGCCGCGGGGGAGTGGGGGCAGCGCTGCAGCATCTGCGCCGGGTCGAGGTTGCTCCCGTACGCCGCGTAGAGCGCCATGCGGCCGAGCGTAGTGCGGGTGTCCCGCTCGTCCGGATGGGCGACGGTGTCCGATACTGGAGGCTGTGACGAGGATCTGCATCATCGGCGGCGGCCCGGCGGGCTACGAGGCGGCGCTGGTCGCCGTGCAGCTGGGCGCCGAGGTCACGCTCGTCGACCGCGACGGCGTCGGCGGGCAGTGCGTCCTGTCGGACTGCGTGCCGTCCAAGACCTTCATCGCCACGAGCGAGGCGCTCGTCCACCTCGACGACGCCGAGCAGGTCGGCGTCCGCACCGACGGCACGGTCACGGCCGAGGTGCCCGAGGTCCACGCCCGCGTGAAGTCGCTCGCGCTGGCGCAGTCGGCCGACATCACGCTGCGCCTGGCCAAGGAGGGCGTGCGGATCCTGCACGGGTCGGCCTGCCTGCGCGGGGCCTCGCGCGTCGACGTCGCGCTCAACGACGACGGCGGGGACGAGCAGGTCGACTGCGACGTCGTGCTCATCGCCACGGGCGCGCACCCCCGCGTCGTGCAGGGCGCCGAGCCCGACGGCGAGCGGATCCTCGACTGGCGCCAGCTGTACGACCTGCCCGCGCTGCCCGAGCACCTCGTCGTCATCGGGTCGGGCGTCACCGGGGCCGAGTTCGCCAACGCCTACCTCGCCATGGGCTCGCAGGTCACGCTCGTCTCGAGCCGCGAGCGGGTCCTGCCGGGCGAGGACCGCGACGCCGCCGAGCTGCTCGAGGGCGTCTTCCAGCG
>DATMKB010000390.1:0-2567 GCA_035553635.1 Mycobacteriales bacterium | reverse complement strand
GGCCTCCACCGCCTCGACGGCGGCCTTGCGCAGCGACTCGCGGGTGTGCTGCACGACGCCCGGCATCGACGCGATGGGCGCCGGCTCGGCGATGCCCTCCTTGACGAAGACGGGCAGCACGAGGTCGGCCGGCGCGAGGCGCACGTCGGCGACGAGCCGGCGCAGGGCAGCTGTGCGGCGCAGCCGGCGGGGGCGGGCGAGCGGGTAGGTCACTTCTTCGCCGCCGCCTTCGCGAGCTTCTTGCGGTACGGCGCCGACGGCAGCTCGGAGGTCGTCTCGCGGCGGGCCGCGGCGAACTCGGCGAGCGCCTCGACGAGCGTGGTGATGTCGGGCTTGGGCGCGAGCACGTCGACGCGCAGCCCCTGCTCCTCGGCGGTGGCCGACGTCTGCGGGCCGATGCACGCCAGCACGGTGGTGTCGTGCGGCTTGCCGGCGATGCCGACGAGGTTGCGCACCGTCGAGGACGACGTGAACAGCACCGCGTCGAAGCCGCCGCCCTTGAGCGCCTCGCGGGTCTCGGCGGGCGGCGGGGCCGCGCGCACGGTGCGGTAGGCGGTGACGTCGTCGACCTGCCAGCCGAGGTCCTTCAGCCCGGCGACGAGCGTCTCGGTGGCGATGTCGGCGCGCGGCAGGAAGACGCGGTCGACCGGGTCGTCGCAGGGGTCCCACTCGGCGAGCAGGCCCTCGCTGGACTGCTGGCCGGACGGCACCAGGTCGGGCTCGACGCCGAAGTCGCGCAGCGCCTGCGCGGTGGTGTCGCCCACCGCCGCGAGCCGCACGCCGGCCAGCGCGCGGGCGTCCAGGCCGTACTCCTCGAGCTTCTCGCGCACCGCCTTGACGGCGTTGACCGACGTGAACGCCACCCACGAGTAGCGGCCGTCGACCAGGCCCTTGACCGCGCGCTCCATCGGCGCGGCGGTGCGCGGCGGCTCCACGGCGATGGTGGGCACCTCGACCGGGACGGCGCCGTAGCTGCGCAGCGCGGCCGACAGCGCGCCGGCCTGGTCGCGGGTGCGCGGCACGAGCACCTTCCAGCCGTAGAGCGGCCGGCTCTCGTACCAGGACAGCTTCTCGGCCTTCTTCACCGGCTCGCCGACGACGACGACGGCCTCGCCCGACAGCCCGGACAGCGCGGCCTCGGCGCCGTCGAGGGTGGTGAGCACGGTCTGCTGCGCGTCGGTGGTGCCGCCGGTGGTGACGGCGACCTGCTCGGTGCCCTTGCGGCCGTGCTCGACGAGCGCGCTGGCGGCCTTGGCGACCTCGGCCACCTGGGCGTGCAGCACGAGCGCGCCGGGAGCGCCGGCGAGCTGGCCCCAGTCGGCCACCTCCTCGTAGCGCGCGACGGTGCGCGGCGTCGTCAGCGCGACGCCGGCGTAGGCGGGCACGGCGACCGCGGCCGGCACGCCGGGCACGACCTCGAGCCGCTGCTTGGCGCGCAGCACCGCCTCGGCCTCCTTGGCGCCGTCGACGGTGTCGAAGGGGTCGCCGGGCAGCAGGCGCACGACGGTGCGGCCGTCCTTGGCGGCCGCGACGAGCACCGGGCCCGCGGGCTCGCCGGGCTGCGTGCGCTGCACCTCGGCGTCCTCGCGGACGCGGGCGAGCAGCGCGTCGCCGCAGCGCACGTCGGCCACGACGAGGTCGGCGGCGGCGAGGACCTCGGCGGCGCGGACGGCCAGCAGGCCGGGGTCGCCGGTGCCGGCGCCGACGAGCGCGACGGTGCCGGCCGGCTTCTTCGGGCTCTTCTTGCTCGGGCTCACGGGGTGCTCCTGGCGGTCCGGTCGGCGGTCTGGTCGGGGCCCATCAGCGCGGCGGCGCCCCGGTCGAGCAGCTCGGCGGCCAGCCGCCGTCCGAGCCCGTCGGCGTCGTCGAGGGGTCCGGTCGCCGACAGCCGCACGGCGTCGGAGCCGTCGAGCGCGGCGACGACGCCGCGCAGCGAGATCTCGGGCCCGTCCTCGCCCTCGGCCACCTCGGCCAGGGCGCCGACGGGGGCGGTGCAGCCGGCCTCGAGCGCCGACAGCAGCGCGCGCTCGGCGACGACCGCGGCGCGGGTGTCGGCGTGGTCGAGGACGGCGAGCACGTCGACGAGGTCGCCGTCGCGGCACTCGACGGCGAGCGCGCCCTGCGCCGGCGCGGGCAGCACCTGCACGGGGTCGAGCACCTCGGTCACCTCGTCGAGGCGGCCGAGCCGGGCCAGGCCGGCGCGCGCCAGGACGACGGCGTCGAGTTCGCCGCCGGTGACGAAGCCGATGCGGGTGTCGACGTTGCCGCGCACCGGCACCACCTCGAGGCCGAGCCCGAGGCCGCGCAGCTGCGCCTCGCGGCGGGGCGAGCCGGTGCCGATGCGGCTGCCCGCGGGCAGCTCGCCGAGCACGAGGCCGTCGCGGGCCACGAGCACGTCGCGCGGGTCCTGCCGCGGCGGCACGGCCGCGACCACCAGGCCCTCGGCGGGAGCGGTGGGGAGGTCCTTGTAGGAGTGCACGGCGAGGTCGACCTCGCCGGCCAGCAGCGCCTCGCGCAGCGCCGTGACGAAGACGCCGGTGCCGCCGATCTGCGCGATCGCCTGGCGG
>DATMKB010000389.1:0-3879 GCA_035553635.1 Mycobacteriales bacterium | reverse complement strand
ACCGTGCCCTGCTGCCACGAGCGGAAGACCTCGCGGACGTCGGTGACGACGTCGGCGGCCTCCATGAGCTCCCAGCCCTCGGCGTAGGCCTGCATGAGCCCGTACTCGATGCCGTTGTGGACCATCTTCGCGAAGTGGCCGGCGCCGACCGTGCCGGCGTGCACGAAGCCGAAGTCGCCCTCGGGCTTGAGGACGTCGAAGAACGGCTGCACCTGCGCGACGTGCTCCGGCTCGCCGCCGCACATGAGCGCGTAGCCCTCGGTGAGGCCCCACACGCCGCCGCTCACGCCGCAGTCGACGAAGCCGATGCCCTTCGGCGCGAGGTCGGCCGCGTGCCGCTGGTCGTCGGTGTAGCGCGAGTTGCCGCCGTCGACGACGACGTCGCCCGGCTCGAGCAGCTCGCCGAGCGCGTCGACGGTGGCGTAGGTCGGCTCGCCGGCCGGGACCATGACCCACACGGTCCGCGGCGCCGGCAGCGTGGCGACGAGCTCCTCGAGGCTCGCGACGTCGCGCCCGCTGCTCTCCGAGCGGTCGTAGCCGACGACGGTGTGCCCGCCGCGGCGCAGCCGCTCGGCCATGTTCCCGCCCATGCGGCCGAGCCCGACCATCCCGAGCGTCCCCATGCGCTGCCCCTCTCGCCGCCGTGCCTGTCCGGTCCCCGTCCGCCGTTCCCCGTCGCGCGGGCGGCAGTCCCCCGTCAGCCCGACAGGCGCACCGGCATGAGCAGGTACTTGTAGTCCCCGCCGGACGACGGGCCGGCGCCGTCCTCGCCCTTGCCGGTGAGCACCGCCGGGCGGGTCGGGCCGGTGAACGACAGCACCGTGGTGTCGCTGTCGACCGCGGCCAGGCCGTCGAGCAGGTAGCCGGGGTTGAACGCGATCGAGAACGGCTCGGCGCCGGCGTCGCCCTCCCAGGCGGCGTCGAGCTGCTCGGACGCCGAGGCGTCGTCGGCCGCGCCGGCCTCGAGCACGACGCCGTCGCCGGTGAAGGTCAGCCGCACCGGGGCGTTGCGCGCCGCCACGAGGGCCACGCGGCGGACCGCCTCGGCGAACGGCCCGGTGGCGACCTCGGCCGTCGCCGCGCTCTCGCTCGGCAGCAGCGAGCGGTACTTCGGGAACTCGCCCTCGAGCAGGCGCGACGTGGTGCGCCGGCCACCGCCCTCGAAGCCGATCATGCCCTCGCTGCCGCTGGTGGACAGCGCGAGCACGACCTCCGGCCCGCCGGTGAGGGCCTTGGCCGTCTCGGACAGCGTGCGCGCCGGCACGAGCGCCGTCGTCGACAGGCCGGGGACGGCCGGGCTCCAGCGCAGGGTGCGCACCGCGAGGCGGTAGCGGTCGGTGGCCGCGAGCGTGACCGTGTCGTCCTCGATCTCGACGCGGACGCCGGTGAGCACCGGCAGCGTGTCGTCGCGGCCGGCGGCGACGGCCACCTGGGCGACCGCGGCGGCGAAGACGTCGCTCTCGAGCGCGCCGGCCGTCTCCGGCATGGCGGGCAGCGCCGGGTAGTCCTCGACCGGCAGGGTCGGCAGCGTGAACCGGGCCGCGCCGCAGGTGAGCACGACGCGCGTGCCGTCCAGGCGCAGGTCGACCGGCGCGGACGGCAGCGCCCGCACGATGTCGGCCAGCAGCCGGCCGGGCACGAGCACCCGCCCCGGCTCCTCGACGCCGAGCAGCCCGCCCGTGCTGTCGAGCCCGACCCGCGAGCTCACCTCGTAGTCGAAGCCCGAGACCTCGAGCCCGTCCGGTCCGGACGCGTCGAGCAGCAGGCCCAGCAGCACCTGCATCGGCGGACGGGCCGGCAGCGAGCGCGCCGTCCACGTCACCGCCTCGGCGAACGCGTCGCGCTCGACCCTCAGCTCCATCGGGATCCCTCTCCTGCGTGTGAGACGCCCTGCCGACCCCGGCGGGGGGTGCGGCGCGGGCGGGACGTCAGCCTGCCAGAACCGGGAGCTCCACAGGTCCGCGCTCCCCGGGAACCACAAGAGGCTCGTCGAGGGAGAGAGGAGCGTCCGTGGTGGTAGAGGTGCGCAGGGCTGTGGACCTCGCGCGACGCCGCAGGTGGCACGGCGTGTCCGGGTGTGGCGCGGGTGTGGACGCCGCCCCCCGGGTGCCGTGGACGGCTGGGGACGGCCGGACGGGCCGGCCGTCGTCCCCCGGTCCGTCCACGGGTTCGTCCACCGTCGTCCACAGCCTTGTCCCCAGACTGTGGGGACGCCGTGTGACCGGGACCACCACCGTCAGGCCTGGCGGGCGCGCGTCTTGATGCGGTTCGTGAGCTCCGCGACCTGGTTGTAGATCGCGCGGCGCTCGGCCATCTGGGCGCGGATCTTGCGGTCGGCGTGGATCACGGTGGTGTGGTCGCGACCGCCGAACATCTGGCCGATCTTCGGCAGCGACAGGTCGGTGAGCTCGCGGCACAGGTACATGGCGATCTGCCGCGCGGTGACGAGCACCCGCGAGCGGGAGGACCCGCACAGGTCCTCCATCGTCAGCCCGAAGTACTCGGCCGTCGCGGCCATGATCGTCGCGCCGTTGATCTCGGGGCCGCCGTCGGCCGGGATGAGGTCCTTGAGCACGACCTCGGCCAGCGACAGGTCGACCGCCTGGCGGTTGAGGCTCGCGAACGCCGTCACGCGGATGAGCGCACCCTCGAGCTCGCGGATGTTGCGGCTGATCTTGCTCGCGATGAACTCGAGGACGTCCGGCGGCGCGGCCAGCCGGTCCTGCGCGGCCTTCTTGCGCAGGATGGCGATGCGGGTCTCGAGGTCGGGCGGCTGGACGTCGGTGATGAGGCCCCACTCGAAGCGGGTGCGCAGCCGGTCCTCCAGCGTCGAGAGCTGCTTGGGCGGCCGGTCGCTCGAGATGACGATCTGCTTCGAGGCGTTGTGGAGGGTGTTGAACGTGTGGAAGAACTCCTCCTGCGTCCCCTCCTTGTGCTCGAGGAACTGGATGTCGTCGACGAGCAGGATGTCGACCTCGCGGTAGCGCTTGCGGAACGCCTCCGCCCGGCTGTCGCGGATCGAGTTGATGAAGTCGTTCGTGAACTCCTCCGAGCTCACGTAGCGCACCCGGGCGCCGGCGAACAGGTGCTGCGCGTAGTGGCCGATCGCGTGCAGCAGGTGGGTCTTGCCGAGCCCGGACTCGCCGTAGACGAACAGCGGGTTGTACGCCTTGGCCGGTGCCTCGGCGACCGCGACCGCCGCGGCGTGCGCGAACCGGTTCGAGGCGCCGATGACGAAGCTCTCGAAGACGTACTTGGGGTTGAGGCGGGCCGGCTCCGGCGGCGGCCGCCGGTCGGCGGGCCCGGACCCGGTCCCGGCGCCGGGCAGCGGGACGACGTCGGCGGAGCGGTCCCGGCCGTCGACGCGGCCGTCGACGCGGCCGTCCTCGAAGCGGGACGGGCCGGCGTGACCGGCTCGGCTGTCGTCCGCCGGCTCGGGCGCCTGCCAGACCCCGCCGTGGCGCGGGTCGGCCGTGCGCAGCCCGACGTCGTCGCGGCGGCCGTCGGCCGGCTCGGGGCTGCCCGCCGGGGTGGACGTCGGCTGCACCGTCACCGCGACGGAGATCTCCCGGCCGTACGCGGCGGACAGCGCGCTCGCCAGCACCGGCCGCAGGCGGGTGTCGAGGACGTCCTTGGCGAACTCGTTCGGCGCCGCGAGCAGCGCGGTGCCCTCGACGAGGCCGAGCGGCCGGGTGAGCCGCACCCAGGCGCGGTGCTGCGGCGACAGGGCGTCGTCGGGCAGGCCCTCGACCGCGGAGGCCCACACCTCGTCGAGCGCGAGGGCGCGCCCGTCCGGCCCGCCCGCCGCCACCGGGACGGGGTCGGGGCGGTGCTGCGGGGAGTCGGTCACGCGGGTCCTCGGGCGGTCGGCGGGCCCGG
>DATMKB010000388.1:0-2990 GCA_035553635.1 Mycobacteriales bacterium | reverse complement strand
GCCCGGACGACCCGGGGTACGCGCCGCCCGCCCCGCCCGTGCAGCAGCAGGCCGTGCAGCAGGCGCCCCCGCCGCCGGCCCCCGCGCCGGTCCGCGCCCCGTCGCGCGCGTCGGCCGACTCGCCCGACCCGGCGCCCGCGCCGCGCGCGGTGCAGCCCGCAGCGCCCGCTCCCGCTCCCGCGCCGGCGGACAGCGCCGACAGCCCGGACGACGCCGTCAGCGCGGCGAGCGCCGACTCGCCGTCCTGACGGCCGCACCGGCGCCGGGGCCGGGCGGCGGCACGCCTAGCGTGGGGACGTGCTCGACCCCGTGCAGCCCCGCCGCGGCCCCGCCTGGCGCAACCGCCTCCTGCTCGCGCCGCTGACCAACACCCAGAGCCACCCCGACGGCACGCTGTCGGACGACGAGCACCGCTGGCTCGTGCGGCGCGCGCAGGGCGGCTTCGGCCTGGTCATGACGTGCGCCAGCCACGTGCAGCAGCAGGGCCAGGGCTTCCCCGGCCAGCTCGGCATCTGGTCCGACGACCACCTGCCCGGCCTGACCCGCCTGGCCACCGACCTCCGTGCGCACGGCGCCGTCAGCTCGGTGCAGCTGCACCACGCCGGACGGCGGTCGCCCCGCGACCTCGTGGCCCAGCCCGTCGGCCCGAGCGACGACGAGGCGCGGGGCGTGCGCGGGCTGACCGAGGAGGAGGTCGTGCGCCTGCGCGACGACTTCGTCGACGCCGCCGTCCGGGCCCGGCGGGCCGGCTTCGACGGCGTCGAGGTGCACGGGGCGCACGGGTACGTGCTCGCGCAGTTCCTGTCGGCGCGCGAGAACCGCCGCGACGACGCGTGGGGCGGCGACCTCGCGGGCCGCTCGCGCCTGCTGCGCGAGGTCGTCACCGGCATCCGCGCGTCGTGCGGCGAGGACTTCCAGGTCGGCGTGCGCCTGTCGCCCGAGCGCTTCGGCATGCGCCTGGCCGAGGTGCGCGAGCTGTCGGCGGAGCTGATGGCGGGCGGCGAGGTCGACTACCTCGACCTGTCGCTGTGGGACACCGGCAAGCTGCCCGAGGAGGAGGAGCACCGGTCGCGCCCGCTGCTCGACTGGTTCACCGACCTGCCGCGGTCCGGCACGCTGCTCGGCGTCGCCGGGCAGGTGCGCAGCGCCCGCCGCGCGCAGGAGCTGCTCGACGCCGACGTCGACGTCGTGCTGCTCGGCCGGGCGGCCGTGCTGCACGCCGACTTCCCCCTGCGCGCGGCCGCCGACCCGGGCTTCGAGGCCACCGCCACGCCGGTCACCGAGGAGTACCTCGAGGGCGAGGGCGTCGGACCGGCCTTCCGGTCGTACCTGCGGGCCTGGGAGGGCTTCGTCGCCTGACCGGGCGCTCTTGCACTCGGGACCCGAGAGTGCTAACAACTCTCGTAGCACTCCTACGTGCCGAGTGCCAGCTCGACCAGGTGAGGCCGGTCATCCGGTCGTCCGTCGCGGGCACCTGCCGAGCAGCACCACCGATCGGGAGGATCCCACCGCATGGCCAAGATCATCGCCTTCGACGAGGAGGCCCGGCGCGGCCTCGAGCGCGGCATGAACCAGCTCGCCGACGCCGTCAAGGTCACCCTCGGCCCCAAGGGCCGCAACGTCGTCCTGGAGAAGAAGTGGGGCGCCCCCACCATCACCAACGACGGCGTGAGCATCGCCAAGGAGATCGAGCTCGAGGACCCCTACGAGAAGATCGGGGCCGAGCTCGTCAAGGAGGTCGCCAAGAAGACGGACGACGTCGCGGGTGACGGCACCACCACCGCGACCGTCCTCGCCCAGGCGCTCGTGCGCGAGGGCCTGCGCAACGTCGCCGCCGGCGCGAACCCGATGGGCCTGAAGAAGGGCATCGAGGCCGCCGTCGAGCGCGTCGTCGAGGCGATCGGCAACGCCGCCAAGGACGTCGAGACCAAGGAGCAGATCGCCTCCACGGCCTCGATCTCCGCTGCTGACACCACGGTCGGCGAGATCATCGCCGAGGCCATGGACAAGGTCGGCAAGGAGGGCGTCATCACCGTCGAGGAGAGCAACACCTTCGGCCTCGAGCTCGAGCTCACCGAGGGCATGCGCTTCGACAAGGGCTACATCAGCCCCTACTTCGTCACCGACCCGGAGCGCATGGAGGCCGTCCTCGAGGACCCGTACGTCCTCGTCGTCAACTCCAAGATCAGCTCGGTCAAGGACCTGCTGCCGCTGCTCGAGAAGGTCATGCAGAGCGGCCGTCCGCTGGCGATCATCGCCGAGGACGTCGAGGGCGAGGCCCTCGCGACGCTCGTCGTGAACAAGATCCGCGGCACCTTCAAGTCGGTCGCCGTCAAGGCTCCCGGCTTCGGCGACCGCCGCAAGGCCATGCTGCAGGACATCGCGATCCTGACCGGCGGCCAGGTCATCGCCGAGGAGGTCGGCCTCAAGCTCGACAACGCCGGGCTCGAGCTGCTCGGCCGCGCGCGCAAGGTCGTCGTCACCAAGGACGAGACCACCATCGTCGAGGGTGCGGGCGACGCCGACCAGATCGCCGGGCGCGTCAACCAGATCCGCGCCGAGATCGAGAAGTCGGACTCCGACTACGACCGCGAGAAGCTGCAGGAGCGCCTGGCCAAGCTCGCCGGCGGTGTCGCGGTCATCAAGGTCGGCGCGGCCACCGAGGTCGAGCTCAAGGAGCGCAAGCACCGCATCGAGGACGCCGTCCGCAACGCGAAGGCTGCTGTCGAGGAGGGCATCGTCGCCGGTGGTGGTGTCGCGCTGCTGCAGGCGTCGGCGACCGCCTTCGACAAGCTCGACCTGACCGGTGACGAGGCGACCGGCGCCAACATCGTGCGCCTCGCGCTCGAGGCTCCGATCAAGCAGATCGCGCACAACGCCGGCCTCGAGGGCGGCGTCGTGGTGGAGAAGGTGCGCAACCTCCCGGTCGGCCAGGGCCTCAACGCGGCCACCGGCGAGTACGTCGACATGATCGGCGAGGGCATCATCGA
>DATMKB010000387.1:0-3673 GCA_035553635.1 Mycobacteriales bacterium | reverse complement strand
GTCGGTGCAGCCGGTCGAGACCGAGCTGGGCCGCAAGACCCGCATCGACCAGACGTCCTGCAACACCGACTACTCGTGCCTGGACGGCGACTGCCCGTCGTTCCTCACCGTCGAGGTGTCCAGCGAGAAGCCGGCACGCCGAGCCGTCCCCGCGCCGCCGGCCGTCGCCGACCCGGTGCTCCCGTCGGCCGCCGGCGGCTACGACGTCCTGCTCGCCGGCATCGGCGGCACGGGCATCGTCACCGTCAACCAGGTGCTCGCCACCGCCGCGCTGCTCGACGGCCTGACCGCCGTCGGCCTCGACCAGACCGGCCTGTCGCAGAAGGCCGGGCCGGTCACCTCGCACCTGCGCCTGGGCACGTCGTCCGCGCCGGCGACGAGGTCTACGACCCGAGCGCCGCGCACCCCGACTCGGGCCGACTGCTCGACGCGCTCACGCAGGCCTCGCGCTCGCTGACGACGATGGACGCCCTCGGCGACGCCGAGGCGCTGTTCGGCTCCACCGCGTCGGCGAACCTGCTGCTGGTGGGCGCGGCGTACCAGGCCGGCGCGCTGCCGGTGAGCGCCGCCGCGATCGAGCGGGCACTCGAGGTCAACGGCGTCGCGGTCGAGGCGAACCGCACCGCGTTCCGCTGGGGCCGCGTCGCCGTCGCCGACCCGGACGCCTACCGCGACGCCGTCCGCCCGGCCACGGCCACCGCCCGCGCGTCGCGGCTGGCCGCCCGCGCGGCCGAGCTCGTCGGCGGCACGCCGCTGGCCGGCGAGACCGCCCGCACGGCGCTGGTCCGCACCGAGCTGCTGCTCGGCTGGCAGGGCGAGCGCACCGCCCGCCGCTACCTCGACGTCGTCGTCCGGGCCTGGCAGGCCGAGCGGGCGCTGGGCGAGCGCACCGACTACTCGACGGCCGTCGCCCGCGGCGTCGCGCACGTCACCGCGTACAAGGACGAGTACGAGGTGGCCCGGCTGCTCTCGCGCCCGGAGCTGCTCGACGACGTCCGCCGCGAGGTGCCCGGCGCCACGGACGTGCGCTTCCGCCTCCACCCGCCGGCGCTGCGCTCGATGGGCCTGGACAAGAAGATCGCGCTGCCCGCGCGGGTTCGCCCCGGGCTGCGCGCCCTGTCGCACGCGAAGGTCCTGCGCGGCACCGCCCTCGACCCGTTCGGCCGCGCGGAGGTGCGCCGCGTCGAGCGGGCGCTCGCCGCCGAGCACACCGCGCTCGTCGAGGCGGAGACCGCGGCGCTGTCCGAGGCGTCCTACGACCGCGCCGTCGCGCTGGCGCTGGCCGCCGAGCAGGTGCGCGGCTACGAGGACGTCAAGCTGCGCAACGTCGAGCGGTACCGCGAGGCGGTGCGCGCCCTGCGCCAGGCCTGACCGCGCCCCGCAGAGCGCGGACGGGCGGTAGCTACCAGCCGCGGGTGCCGGGGGCGCCCTTGAAGGGGCCGACGACGTCGTCGGTGACCCAGCCGCCGTAGAAGCCGCCCTCCTGCGGGCGCACGACCTCGCCGTCGACGGTGCAGCGGTCGGTGCGCGCCGGGTAGACGGCGACGGCGTCGCGCAGCGCCTCGTAGCCCGGCGACGGGTCGGGGTAGGTCCAGGCCGCCGCCTGCTCCACCCGGTCGCCGCCGACGACGTCGAGGTAGGCCGCCCAGCCCTTGAACTCGCAGAACGACTGCCCGGGGGCAGGCTGCAGGGCACCGGGCAGCCAGTCCTCGCGCGGCAGGTACCAGGTGGGCGGGTGGCTCGTCTCGAGCACCCGCAGGGCCCGCACCGTGCGGCAGACCTCGACGCCGCCGAGCACGACGACGACCTCGCGGGAGGACCGCTCGACCCGCGGCGGCCGCGGGTAGCTCCAGACCGACTCCTGGCCCGGCCCGACCGGGTCGGGCCGGACCGGCGGGCGGCTCAGCGGCGGCGGCGCGGCCGGCTGCGGCGGCGCCGCAGCACGAGCAGCGCCACGAGAAGGGCCGCGGCCGCGCCGGCCAGGGCGGGCGGGCCGAGGGCGGGGCCGCTCTGCGCGCTGGGCGGCGGCACCGGGTGCAGCCCGGCCGAGGGCGTGCGGAGGCTGCTGGTGGAGGTGACGGGCGCGCCGGGGTCCTGCCCGACGCCCTCGAGCGCGTCCCCGAGCGAGCCGGTGCCGGCGGCGGCGGTGGCACCGGCCGCGGCGTCCTTGGCGTCGGCGGCCTTGTCGGCGACGGTGTCCTTGAGCTGGCCGGCTCCCGCCTTGACGGTGGCCGCGCCCTCCTTGACGGCGTCGCCGACCTTCTTCTTCGTCCGGTCGGCCACCCGCTTGGGGCTGACCTTGTCGGCGATGGCGTCGAGCGTCTCCGCGAGCTCCTCGCGCGTCTTCTCGATCTGCTCGGCGAGCTGCTCCGGGTCGTCCTGGACCGCGGCGCGCTCCTGGCGCTGCTCGGCGGCGGTCTTGGCCCGCCGGCGCGTCCCGGCGGTCCGGGGAGCGGCGGCCGCGCCCGCCGCGGCGGCGGCGGGGTCGGCAGGCGGGGGCACGGCGGCGGCCGGAGGCACGGCCGGCACGGCCGGGTCGGCGGTCGGGTCGGTCGCCACGCGGACTCCTTCGATGTCGGGCGGTCGCTGCACCCTGCCTGCCCCGGTCACCGGCGGCGGAACCCCGGGCGAACCGGGAGGCGGGCTCCGCCGAACGGTGCCAGAGTGGCGCCGCCGGCGCACGGGGGGTGCTCCGGCTTGCTCCGCCGACCGGGTCCGCCTACCGTCTGCACCTGCAAGCGCCTTGCAACAAGCGCACCCTTGGGGGGAACGTGCACATCCCGGACGGCTTCCTCGACGCACCGACGTCGGTGGCGACCGGCGTCCTCGCCGTCGGCGGCCTGGCCTACTGCGTCAAGCGCGCGCAGGGCGAGCTCGACGACAAGCTGGCCCCGATGGCCGGCCTCACCGCCGCCTTCGTGTTCGCCGTGCAGATGCTCAACTTCCCGGTCGCCCTGGGCACCTCCGGCCACCTGCTCGGCGGCCTGCTCGCGGCGGTGCTCGTCGGGCCCGCGGCGGGGGCGATGTGCCTGGCGGTCGTCCTGCTCGTGCAGGCGCTGTTCGCCGACGGCGGCCTCACCGCCCTGGGCGCCAACATCACCGTGATGGGGCTCGTGACGGCGTTCGGCGGCTACGCCGTCTTCCTGCTGCTCATGCGCCTGCTGCCCAAGCGCGACGGCACCCTCGTGCTGTCGGCGGGCATCGCGGCCGGCGTGTCCGTCGTGCTGTCGGCGGCGTCCTTCGTGCTGCTGTTCGCCTTCGGCGGCAACGTCGACCTGTCGCTGACCGGCGTGCTCGCCGCGATGGTCGGCGTCCACACGCTCATCGGCATCGGCGAGGGGCTCATCACCGCCGTCACCGTCGGCACGGTGCTCAAGACCCGCCCCGACCTCGTCTACGCCGCTCGCGGGCTGCTGCCGAAGAAGGAGCTCGTCCTCCACAGCGGCGCCCCGACCGTCCCGGGGGTGTCGGCGTGAGCCGCCGCAACGCCTTCCTGCTCGCCGGCCTGGTCGTGTCGCTGCTGCTCGCCGGCGTCGTCAGCGGCTTCGCCAGCAGCGCCCCGGACGGCCTCGAGCGGGTCGCCGAGGACAAGGGCTTCAGCCAGACCGCGAAGGACTCCGCGCTGGCCGACGGGCCGCTCGCCGACTACACCGTGCGCGGCGTCGAGGACGAG
>DATMKB010000386.1:0-4276 GCA_035553635.1 Mycobacteriales bacterium | reverse complement strand
GTCGGGCGCGCCGGGCGGGGCGCGGGCACTAGGGTCCGGCCGTGCCCGACCTGCGCCCTGACACCGGACAGCCCCTCGTGGAGCTCCGCGGCGTCGAGAAGCACTTCGGCGACCTGCACGTGCTCAAGACCATCGACCTGTCGGTCGCGCGCGGCGAGGTCGTCGTCGTCATCGGCCCGTCCGGCTCGGGCAAGTCGACGCTCTGCCGCACGATCAACCGGCTCGAGACGATCGACAGCGGCGAGATCCTCGTCGACGGCAAGCCGCTGCCCCTCGAGGGCAAGGAGCTGGCCCGGCTGCGCGCCGACGTCGGCATGGTCTTCCAGTCGTTCAACCTGTTCGCGCACAAGACGGTGCTGCAGAACGTGACGCTCGGGCCGGTCAAGGTCCGCGGGACCAAGAAGGGCGCCGCCGAGGCGCGCGCCCGCGAGCTGCTCGACCGCGTCGGCATCGGCAACCAGGCCGACAAGTACCCGGCGCAGCTGTCGGGCGGCCAGCAGCAGCGCGTCGCCATCGCGCGGGCGCTGGCCATGGAGCCCAAGGTCATGCTCTTCGACGAGCCGACCTCGGCCCTCGACCCCGAGATGATCAACGAGGTGCTGGACGTCATGACCAGCCTCGCGGAGTCCGGGATGACCATGATCGTCGTCACGCACGAGATGGGCTTCGCCCGCCGGGCGGCGCACCGCGTCGTGTTCATGGACCACGGCTCGGTGGTGGAGCAGGCGCCGCCGGAGGAGTTCTTCTCCGCCCCGAAGAGCGACCGTGCCAAGGACTTCCTGTCCAAGATCCTGACCCACTGACCCCGGGTCGACCCCCGCGCACGGCCGAGACCCGGCCGGCGCTCCCCGAGAGAGAGGCTCGCACCATGCGCGCACCCCGCGCTCTGGCCGTCACGACGGCCCTGGCCCTGTCCCTTGCGCTCGCCGCCTGCGGTGGCAGCGACGACGGCGGCGAGGACACCGCTGCGGCTCCGACCGCCGAGGCTCCCGAGTTCGAGGCGGGCACCCGCATGGCCGAGCTCGCCGAGGCCGGCAAGATCACGATCGGCACCAAGTTCGACCAGCCGCTGTTCGGCCTCAAGGGCCTGTCCGGCGACCCGGAGGGCTTCGACGTCGAGGTGGCGAAGATCATCGCCGCGAAGCTCGGCATCGCCGAGGACGGCATCGAGTTCGTCGAGACCGTGTCGGCGAACCGCGAGCCGTTCCTGCAGCAGGGCCAGGTCGACGTGGTCGTCGCCACCTACACGATCAACGACAAGCGCGACGAGGTCATCGACTTCGCCGGCCCGTACTTCCTCGCCGGCCAGGACATCCTCGTCAAGGCGGGCAACCCCGAGGGCATCCAGGGCCCGGACGACCTCGCGGGCAAGACGGTCTGCTCGGTCGCCGGCTCGACCCCGGCCGAGAAGATCCGCACCGAGTACCCGCAGGCCCGGCTCGTCGAGTTCGACGCCTACACCAAGTGCCGTGACGCCCTGCGCGACGGCACCGACGGCATCGTCGCCGTGACGACCGACAACGTCATCCTGTCCGGCTACGTCGACCAGTCGCCGGAGGAGTTCGAGCTCGTCGGCCAGCCGTTCACCGAGGAGCCCTACGGCATCGGCATCCCCGAGGGCCAGGAGCCGTTCTGCGAGTTCATCAACGAGGTCCTCGCCGAGGCCTTCGAGGACGGCTCCCTGCAGGAGGCGTTCGACCGCACGGCCGGTCGCGTCATCGAGCAGGAGCTCACGCTGCCCGAGCCGCGCGGCTGCGACAGCTGATCCGCTGACGAGGAGCCGGGGCGGACGTCCGCCCCGGCTCCTCGCTGATCCGCCTCGGAAGGGGGACGAGTGGACGTCGTCGTCGAGAACCTCGACGTCTTCGCCCGCGGCTTCTGGCTGACGGTGCAGCTGACGCTGCTCGGCGCCGTCGGTGCGCTGCTGCTCGGCACGCTCATCGCCGCGATGCGCGTGTCGCCCATCCCGCCGCTGCGCGCCTTCGCCGTCGGCTACACCGAGGTGGTCCGCAACACCCCGCTCACCGTCGTCTTCACCATCGCGATCTTCGGCCTGCCGAAGCTCGACCTCACCACCAGCCTGTTCCGCTTCGCCGTGCTGGCCCTGGCGGTCTACACGTCGGCCTTCGTCGCCGAGGCGGTGCGCTCGGGCATCAACTCCGTGGCCGCCGGCCAGGCCGAGGCCGCCCGCTCCATCGGCATGTCGTTCTCCCAGACGCTGTCGCTCGTCGTCCTGCCGCAGGCGTTCCGCAACATCGTCCCGCCGCTGGCGAGCATCTTCATCGCGCTGCTCAAGAACACCTCGATCGCCGCGGCGTTCGGCACCCGCGAGGGCACCCAGACCATGCAGCAGCTCATCAACGCGAACGGGCAGGCCGTCATCCCGATCATCCTCGCGTCGGCCGCCGGCTACGTGGTGCTGGCGCTCGGCTCCGGGTTCCTGTTCAGCCGCCTCGAGCGGCGCCTGGCGGTGGCCCGATGAGCTCGCAGGTCGTCCTCTACGACGTCCCCGGCCCGCGGGCGCGGCGCCGGGTCCTCATCGGCAGCCTCGTCGGCCTGCTGCTGCTCGGCGCGCTCCTGGCGCTGCTGCTGCGGCGGTTCGCCGACAACGGCCAGCTCGAGCCCGAGGTCTACCGGCCCTTCCTCGAGCAGCCGCTGTTCTGGGAGCGCCTCGGCGACGGCCTGCGCAACACGCTCAAGGCGGCCGCCTACGGGCTCGTCCTGGCGCTCGTGCTGGGCTTCGTCCTCGCCGCCGGGCGCCTGTCGCAGTCGGTGCTGCTGCGCGTGCCGGCGACCGTCGTCGTCGAGTTCTTCCGCGCCACGCCGCTGCTGCTGCTCATCCTGGCGATCTTCCTCGCCTACCCGATCCTCGTCGGGTCGTCGATCGACCCGCTCTGGGCGCTCGTCGCCGGCCTGACGCTCTACAACGGCGCCGTGATCGCCGAGATCGTGCGCGCCGGCGTCCAGGCGCTGCCCAAGGGGCAGACCGAGGCGGCCCTGGCGGTCGGGCTGTCGCGGGGCCAGACGCTGCGCGTCGTGCTCCTCCCGCAGGCGGTGCGGATCATGCTCCCGGCCCTCGTGAGCCAGCTCGTCGTGCTGCTCAAGGACACCTCGCTGGGCTTCATCATCGCCTACGAGGAGCTGCTGCGGACCTCGCGCTTCCTCGTCGAGGCGCCGGAGTTCAGCCGCTCGTCGCTGCAGGTCTTCCTCGTCATCGCGGTCATCTACGTCGTCATCAACCTGCTGCTCGGGCGCCTGGCCGCCTACCTCGAGGGCCGTCAGCGCAAGCAGTTCGGCGGCGGCACGCCGCAGGTGGAGACCACCACCCTCTGAGCACCCCCTGAGACGCCGGACGGGGCGGCCCGCAGTGCGGACCGCCCCGTCGACGGGAGTGCAGGCGGGACTACGCCGGCGGGTTGAAGGTGTTCGCGAGCGCCACGATCTCGTCGGTGGTCGACCCGGGGACGATGAAGCCCTCGGTGCTCTGGATCTTGTCCAGGTTGGCCTGGATGTCCTCGGCGGTGGGCTGGTTGCCCTGGCCGGCGAACCAGCCCTGGCCCAGGGTCCAGTTGACGGCGGCGTAGCGGCCGCCCGCGGCGCTGAAGGCGCCGTGCGTGGTCGTGTTCGCCTCGCTGCAGAGGTAGGTGACCATCGGGGTGACCAGCTCGGGCGCGAGGTAGTTCGCGAAGTCGCCGAGCAGCTCCTCGGTCATGCGGGTCTTGGCGACCGGCATGATCACGTTGGAGAGGATGCCGGCGCGGGCGCCCTCGACGGCGATGGTGTTCGACAGGCCGACCAGGCCCATCTTGGCGGCGGCGTAGTTCGTCTGGCCGAAGTTGCCGAAGGTGGCGTTCGACGCGGTGAAGACGAAGCGGCCGTAGCCGTTCTCCTTCATGACGCGGAAGGCCGGCTTGCTCACGTAGAAGGCGCCCATGAGGTGCACGTCGATGACCGCCTGCAGGTCCTCCCACTCGAGCTTGAGGAAGCTCTTGTCGCGCAGGATGCCGGCGTTGTTGATGACGACGTCGACCTTGCCGAACGCGTCGACCGCGGTCTTGACGATGTTCTCGCCGCCCTCGGGCGTGCTCACCGAGTCGTAGTTCGGGACGGCCTCGCCGCCCGCGGCCTTGATCTCGTCGACGACCTTCTGCGCGGCGGTGGCGGCGTCGCCATCAGCCGGCCGGCCGTCCACGCTGCCGCCCAGGTCGTTGACGACGACCTGCGCGCCGCGGCGGGCGAGGTCCAGGGCGTACGTGCGGCCGAGGCCTCCGCCGGC
>DATMKB010000385.1:0-8316 GCA_035553635.1 Mycobacteriales bacterium | reverse complement strand
GGGAGGCCGTCGGGGAGGCCGTCGGCCTCCCCGACGCGGTCGCCGTCCCCGTCCCCGACGGCCTCCCCGACGGCCTCCCCGACGGCGGTGGCGTCGCCGCGCTGACCCGCCTGCAAGACGGACGTACGGCTTGCTACGCTGCGGACGTGCCGAAGGTCGCCGCCGAGGAGCTCGCCGCCCGCCGCGGCGCCATCCTCGACGCGGCCCGCCGGGCCTTCGCCCGGCACGGCTACGAGGGCGCCACGGTGCGGGTCCTCGAGGCCGAGACCGGCCTGTCGCGGGGGGCGATCTTCCACCACTTCCGCGACAAGGAGGCGCTGTTCCTGGCGCTGGCCGAGGACGACGCCGCGCGCACCGCCGAGCGCGTCGCCGAGGCCGGGCTCGTGCAGGTGATGCGCGAGCTGCAGGACCGCGACGCCGGCTGGCTCGGCGTCTCGCTCGAGGTGCGCCGGCGGCTGCGCACCGACCCGGCGTTCGCGGCCTCCTGGGCCGAGCGCCAGGAGCAGGTGCGGGCCGCCACGCTCGACCGGCTGCGCCGCCAGCAGGAGGCCGGCGTCGTGCGCGACGACGTGCCCCTCGAGGTGCTCGCCGACCTGCTCCGCACCCTGCACGACGGGCTCGTCAGCGCCCTGGCGTCCGGCCGCCCGGAGATCGACACCGCCGCGGTCCTCGACCTGGTCGAGGCCACCCTGCGGGACCGGCCGAGCAAGCCCCGCACCACCTGACTAGCGTGACGGCGCGCGGCCCGCGCCGCCCAGGACGAGGAGAACGCATGGCCAGCAAGGACAGCTTCGGAGCGCGCAGCACGCTGGACGTGGGCGGCACCTCCTACGAGGTCTTCCGGCTCGACGCCGTCGACGGCGCGGCCGACCTCCCCTACTCGCTCAAGGTGCTGCTCGAGAACCTGCTGCGCACCGAGGACGGCGAGAACACCACTGCCGACAGCATCCGCGCCGTCGCGCAGTGGGACCCGGCCGCGGAGCCCGACACCGAGATCCAGTACACGCCGGCGCGCGTGCTCATGCAGGACTTCACCGGCGTCCCCTGCATCGTCGACCTCGCCGCCATGCGCGAGGCCATGGCCGACCTCGGCGGCGACCCGAAGAGGATCAACCCGCTCGCCCCGGCCGAGCTCGTCATCGACCACTCCGTCATCGCCGACCACTTCGGCCGGCCCGACGCGCTGTCGCTCAACACGGCCCTGGAGTACGAGCGCAACCGCGAGCGCTACGAGTTCCTGCGCTGGGGCCAGACGGCCTTCCAGGACTTCTCGGTCGTGCCGCCGAACACCGGCATCGTCCACCAGGTCAACCTCGAGCGGCTGGCCCGCGTCGTGTTCACCCGCGAGGTCGGCGGCGTGCTGCAGGCCTACCCCGACACCCTCGTCGGCACCGACTCGCACACCACGATGATCAACGGCCTGGGCGTGCTGGGCTGGGGCGTCGGCGGCATCGAGGCCGAGGCCGCGATGCTCGGCCAGCCGGTCTCGATGCTCATCCCGAAGGTCGTGGGCTTCAAGCTCTCCGGCGAGCTGCCGGCCGGCGCCACCGCCACCGACCTCGTCCTCACCGTCACCGAGATGCTGCGCAAGCAGGGCGTCGTCGGCAAGTTCGTGGAGTTCTACGGCCCGGGCGTCACCAACGTGCCGCTCGCCGACCGCGCCACGATCGGCAACATGAGCCCGGAGTACGGCTCGACCTGCGCGATCTTCCCGGTCGACGACGAGACGCTCGCCTACCTGCGCCTCACCGGCCGCCCCGAGGAGCTCGTGCAGCTCGTCGAGGCGTACGCCAAGGAGCAGGGCATGTGGCACGACCCGGCCGCCGAGCCGCGCTTCTCCGAGACGCTCGAGCTCGACCTGTCCACGGTCGTGCCGTCGCTGGCCGGCCCGAAGCGCCCGCAGGACCGCGTCGCGCTCTCGGACGCCAAGACCTCGTTCCGCACGGCGCTGGCCGACTACGCCACCACCGTGCCGGTGCAGCAGGAGCGCAAGCCCGGCGTCCCGCCGGCGGCCGGCGCGGCCGTCGAGGGCACCGGCATCGACGAGGCCAGCGCCGAGTCCTTCCCGGCCTCCGACCCGGTCGCGCCCGGCACGCAGGACGCCGCCGACGCGCCGGTGAGCGTCAACGGCAGCGCCGACGTCTCCGACCGCCCGTCGAACCCGACGCCGGTCGTGCTGGCCGGCGGCGACCGGGTCGAGCTCGACCACGGCGCCGTCGCCATCGCGGCCATCACCTCGTGCACCAACACGTCGAACCCGTACGTGATGGTGGGCGCCGGTCTGCTGGCCAAGAACGCCGTCGAGAAGGGCCTGCAGGTCAAGCCCTGGGTCAAGACGACGCTGGCGCCCGGCTCCAAGGTGGTCACCGACTACTACGAGAAGGCGGGCCTCACGCCGTACCTCGACAAGCTGGGCTTCCAGACCGTCGGCTACGGGTGCACCACCTGCATCGGCAACTCCGGCCCGCTGCCGGAGGAGGTCTCGCAGGCCGTCAACGAGGGCGACCTCGCCGTCGTGTCGGTGCTCTCGGGCAACCGCAACTTCGAGGGCCGCATCAACCCCGACGTGAAGATGAACTACCTCGCGTCGCCGCCGCTCGTGGTCGCCTACGCGCTCGCCGGCACGATGGACCTCGACCTCACCACCGAGCCGCTCGGCACCGGCTCGGACGGCGAGCCGGTCATGCTCGCCGACATCTGGCCCTCGCCGCAGGACGTCTCGCGCGTCGTCGGCGAGTCCATCGACGGCGACATGTACGCCAGCAGCTACGCCGACGTCTTCGCCGGCGACGACCGCTGGCAGGCCATCGAGGTGCCGGCCGGCGACGCGTTCGCCTGGGACCCCGAGAGCACCTACGTGCGCAAGCCCCCGTACTTCGAGGGCATGGAGCGCGAGCCGGCGCCGCTGCAGGACATCCGCGGCGCCAAGGTGCTCGCCAAGCTGGGCGACTCGGTCACCACCGACCACAT
Organism: Mycobacteriales bacterium; assembly: GCA_035553635.1. Classification (GTDB taxonomy): domain Bacteria; phylum Actinomycetota; class Actinomycetes; order Mycobacteriales; family SCTD01; genus DATLGD01. The sequence continues at coordinate 5,346 of DATMKB010000385.1, read as the reverse complement.
CTCCCCCGCCGGGTCGATCAAGGTCGACTCGCCGGCCGGCCGGTACCTGCAGGAGCACGGCGTCGCGCCGAAGGACTTCAACAGCTACGGCTCCCGCCGCGGCAACCACGAGGTCATGATCCGCGGCACCTTCGCCAACATCCGCCTGCGCAACCAGCTCGCGCCCGGCACCGAGGGCGGCGTCACCGTCAAGGACGGCGAGCAGACCTCGATCTACGAGGCGTCGATGGCCTACCAGGCCGAGGGCACCCCGCTCGTCGTGCTCGCCGGCAAGGAGTACGGCTCCGGCTCCTCGCGCGACTGGGCCGCCAAGGGCACCGCGCTGCTCGGCGTCCGCGCCGTCATCGCCGAGTCGTACGAGCGCATCCACCGCTCGAACCTCATCGGGATGGGCGTCCTGCCGCTGCAGTACACCGGCGGCGACACCGCCGAGTCGCTCGGCCTCACCGGCGCGGAGACCTTCACCATCGAGGGCGTGGCCGGCGACGGCCCCGTGCCCCGCGAGCTCACGGTGAAGGCCGACGACAAGGAGTTCACGGTGACGGTGCGCATCGACACCCCGGGCGAGCAGGCGTACTACCGCCACGGCGGGATCATGCCGTTCGTCCTGCGCTCGCTGCTCTAGCCGGCCCTCCTCCCCCGACTTCCCCTGCGCGGCACGACGCCCGGAGCCCCTCCGGCGTCGTGCGCCGCGGGGGAGGTCGGGGCGAGGGGACTGTGACCCGTCACAGCGGGGCTCGGGCGGCGTCCAGCAGGGGCGGGCTGCGACACCGGCGAAACCTGCCGGCATGCGCCGACGCCCCCTGCTCGGCCTGGCCGTGGCCAGCGCCGTCCTCGTCCCGTCCCTCGCCGCGCTCGCGGGGCCCCTGCCGGTCCTGGACCCCGACGTCGTGCCCGACGCCGCCCAGTCCGCGGTGGGCTGCGACCCGACCGACCCGGCGCTGTGCCTGTTCCCGTTCCCGAACGACCGCTGGACCCGGCCCGACCCGACCACCGCCACCGGCCTGCGGGTCGACCTGCCCGTCACCGCCATGCCGCGCAACGGCAGCGACGTCACCAACGGCGACCTCGGCGGCGAGGGCAAGCCGGTCGACCCGACCGAGTGGAACCGCAACGACGGCTGGTCGCCCGGCGCCATGGTGATGACCCTCGTGCCGGGGCTGGACCTGCCGCGCACCTGGGGCCTGCAGGACCAGCCGTTCCGCGGCGCGCCGAACGAGCAGGGCGCCTTCGACCACCGCGACCAGATCACCGACATCGGCCTGTCGCTCGACGAGGACGCCCCCATCCAGGTGGTCAACACGGCGACCGGCGAGCGCCACCCCGTCTGGGCCGAGCTGGACACCAACGCCGGCAGCCAGGCCGACCGCGCGGCCGGCAGCAGCAACGAGGGCCGGCAGGCGCTCATCCTCCGCCCCGCCCGCAACTTCGACCTCGGCGCCCGCTACGTCGTGGTGCTGCGGAACCTGAAGGACTCCTCCGGCGCGGTGCTCGAGCCGAGCGCGGCGTTCCGCGCCGCCGTCTCGTCGCCCGACGCCCGCATGCAGCGCGTGCTGGACGGCGTGGCGGCCGCCGGGCTGCCGACCGAGGGCCTGTACCAGGCCTGGGACTTCACCGTCGCCTCGCAGCGCAACCTCTCCGAGCGCGTCCTGAAGATGCGCAACGACGCCTTCGCCCAGCTCGGCGACTTCGACCTCGCCGACCGCCGCGTCCAGGGCGCCAGCCCGGCCTTCGAGGTCGACGCCGTCAGCGAGCGCACCGACACCTGGACCGACTCGCGCGGCGTCCAGCGCACCCAGAGGGTCCGCCGGGTCGACGGCCGCGTCGTCGTGCCGAACTACCTGGACCGCGTGCAGCAGCTGGAGACCCAGGTCGGGCCGCAGCGCCTGCCGTTCGACGTGCCGGCGCCCGGCTCGCGCCTGCTCGACGTCACCGGCGACGGGCTCCCGGACCAGAACCCGGCGCTGCGCACGGTCCGCGTGCCGTTCCGCTGCGACGTCCCGCTCGACCAGGGCGCCTCGTACGGCGTCACCTACGGGCACGGCCTGCTGGGCACCCGCGACCAGATCGGCGACGTGAAGTGGCCCCGCCGCTTCGGCTTCGCCGGCTGCGCCGCCGACTGGTGGGGCATGGCGACCCAGGACGTGCCGACCGTCGCCGCGATCCTCGCCGACGTCTCGAGCTTCCCGTCGCTGCCCGACCGCGCGCAGCAGGGCTTCGTCAACTGGATGTTCCTGCAGCGCGCGATGGTGCACCCGGCCGGCTTCAACGCCCACCCGGGCTTCCAGCAGGGCGGCGCGGGCCTGTTCGTCGCCGACGCCGGCGCGGGCACGCAGTCGTTCTACGACGGCAACAGCCAGGGCGGCATCATGGGCGCGCCGCTCACGGCCCTGTCGCCCGACATCAGCCGCAGCATCCTCGGCGTGCCGGGGATGAACTACTCGACGCTGCTCAACCGGTCCGTCGACTGGGAGGGCGCGTACGGCGAGGCGATGTACGCCACGTACCAGGACCCGCTCGAGCGGCAGCTGGTCTTCGCGCTCATCCAGATGCTGTGGGACCGCGGTGAGGGCAACGGCTACGGCCACGAGCTCACCGACCGGCCGCTGCCGGGCACGCCGCCGCACGACGTCCTGCTGCAGGTCGCCTGGAGCGACCACCAGGTGGCGAACGTCGCGGCCGAGGTCATGGCGCGCACCGCCGGCATGCCGATCATGGACAGCCTGGCCGAGGACCGGCACTGGGACCGCGAGCACCTCGAGCCGTTCCTGCGCTGGAAGGGCGGCGTCTCCCACCGCGGCTCGGCGCTGCACTACTGGGACAGCGGCAACGCCGCTCCGCCGAACGGCAACGTCCCGCCGACCGAGGGCCGCGACCCCCACGGCGACCCGCGCAACGAGCCCGCGGCCGGCTGGCAGGAGGCCCGCTTCCTGCTCACCGGCGAGCACGTCGACGTCTGCGCCGGCAAGCCCTACCTCACCGCCCGGCACCCGGCCAACGCCGGCACGCCGTCGTGCGTCGAGCCGCTGACCGCCGTGGGGCCCTTCGTGCCGGTCGGGAGCACGAAGTAGCCCGAGGTCACAGCGGGAGGGAGCAGGAGACCGGACGCCGCGGGGCGAAGACCCCGGGGTGACCGCATCCCGCTCCCTCTCGCCGTCCCGCCGCACCGTGCTCCAGGCCGGGGGCCTGGCCGGCGCCGCCCTGCTCACCGGCACCGCGTCCGCTGCGGCGCGCTCGGTCCTGTCCGGCACCGGCGCCCCCGGCTCCGGCGTCCCCGCTGACGCGCCGCGCACCGGGTTCGAGCAGCGCTCGGGCGCCTCCTGGACCACCCACGCGGAGGAGCTCGACTTCCTCGCGGCGGTCGCCGCCCGCAGCAGCCGCGTGACGCTCACGGTGCTCGGCCAGTCGCTCGAGGGCCGGCCGCTGCACCTGGTGCGCCTGTCGCTGCCCGGCCGCCGGGACGCCCGTCCGACGGCGCTCGTGCTCGGCTCCCAGCACGGCAACGAGCCGGCCGGGCGCGAGACGGCGCTGGCCTGGCTGCGCGACCTCGCCCTCACCACCGACCCGCTGCTCGTCCGGCAGCTCGAGGAGCAGGACCTGCTCTTCGTGCCGTCGGCCAACCCCGACGGCCGCGCGCGCAACAGCCGGGGCAACGCCGCCGGCGTCGACCTCAACCGCGACCACCTGACCCTCACCCAGCCGGAGTCCCGGATGGTCGGCGAGGTCATCCGCGACCTCGCCCCCGCGCTCGCCCTCGACCTGCACGAGTACGGGCCGACGGTCCCCGTCCTCTACGACGACGACGTCCTCTACCTGTGGCCGCGCAACCTCAACGTCGACGCGTCCGTGCGCGACCTGTCCCGCACGCTGTGCGAGGAGTACATCGCCAAGGGCGCCCGGGCGAGCGGCTTCACCGCCGACGAGTACGGCCTGTACAAGCTCGGCCCGCAGGAGGTCACGCAGACCGCCGGCGACGAGAACGAGCAGATCTGCCGCAACGCCGTCGGGCTGCGGCACGTGCTCGGGGTGCTGGTCGAGTCCGCCGTCACGCAGAGCCCCGTGCGCCCGGGCGAGGTGCTCAGCACCGCCCAGAACCAGTCGCGCCGCGTCGCGTCGCAGCGGCAGGTGCTCGCCGACACCCTCCGCTTCCTGCGGGAGCAGGGCGAGACCGCGCACTTCGTCAGCAGCACCGCCCCGGCGCGCAAGGCCCGCGAGGGCGCCGAGCGCTCCGCGCCCGTCTACTTCGGCGGCGCCGACAACCAGCCGCCGACCGCCGCGCAGGTGCTCTTCCCGCCGCCCTCGGGCTACGCCCTGCCGGGCGCCCCGTCGAAGGACCTGCAGGAGCTCTTCGTCCGGCACGGCATCACCACGCGGGTCGACGCCGCCGGCCGCACCGTCGTGCCGATGGGGCAGGCCGCCGAGCCGGTCGTGCCGCTGCTGCTGGACGGCCGCGCACCCCGCCCGGTGCTCGCGGCGGAGCCGCTCGACTGACCCCCCGGAGGGGCCTCCTGGCGCGCCAGGAGGCCCGCCCGGCCGGAGAAGAGCGATACTGGTCACCGGATCGTCCCTCCGCCGGGGAGCGATCGCGGTGTGCCCGCCCCGACGGGGGTCCTCAGCCACACCGCGGCGCCGGCTCCGGGGCGGCCCACCGGCCTCCCGGGCCCGTCCTGCCTCTGCTGACGAAGGACCGCGTGTGACACCGCCCCGCTCCGCCCGTGCGACCCTCGACGACGGTCAGGCCGCAGCCGACGACGCCGCCCCGGCGCGCCCGGCGAAGGGCGCCCGCAAGGCCACCGGCAAGACCCGCGCCGCGGCGGCGGCCCCGGCGCCCGACGTCGAGGAGCCCGACGCCGCCGAGCTGGACGGCGAGCTCGAGCCCGACCTCGCCGGCGAGATCGGCGGCGAGCTCGGCGAGCCCGTCGAGGGCGCCACGGTCGACCCCGCCGTCGTGGCCGCCGCCGACCCGACGATGGCCGCCGCCGTCGCCGACGGCCCGTCGGTCGACGGCGCCGCCGCCCCCGCCGCCGAGGACGACGACGAGGACGACGACGACGAGACGCCGTCGGCCGTCGAGGACGACGACGAGGACGAGAAGCCGATCGCCGCCGAGGGCGAGGTCGGCATCAGCACCGACCTCGTCCGGGCGTACCTCAAGGAGATCGGCAAGGTCCCGCTGCTCACGGCCGAGCAGGAGGTCGAGCTCGCGCAGCGCATCGAGGCCGGCCTGTTCGCCTCCGAGAAGATCCGCCAGGCCGAGGAGGGCGAGGCTCCCAAGCTCTCCCCCGCGCTCAAGCGCGACCTCGAGTGGCTCGTCAACGACGGCGCCCGCGCCAAGCGCCACCTGCT
>DATMKB010000384.1:0-2195 GCA_035553635.1 Mycobacteriales bacterium | reverse complement strand
GGTCAGTCCGCCGAGGCGGTGACCAGCGCCTGGCCCGGCGTCGCGGCGGGCACCGCCGCGGGCGTGCGCAGCTCGTCGAGCCGCACGAGGGCGATGCCGACGAGCACGAGCAGGCCGCCGGCGAGCTGCACCGGCGCGAGCTCCTGGCCGAGCAGCAGCCAGGCGAAGACGACCGCGAACAGCACCTCGGTGAGCCCGACGAAGGAGGCGAGCTTGGCGCCCAGCAGCCGGGCGCCGCCGATGCCGCTCACGTAGGCGAGGGCGGCAGCCACGAGCGACAGCCCGACCACCGGCAGCAGCCAGCTCACCTGCGCGTCGAGCAGGACGACGTCGTCGCGGGAGGCCGCCATCGGCAGCACGCCGACGGCGCCGGCGAGGGCCAGCACCGCGCCGCCGACCGCGAGCCCGCCCCAGGCCACGACGAGCGGCGGCAGGGCGTCGTCGGTGGAGGCGGACAGGACGAAGTAGACGGCGAGCCCGACCGCCGAGCCGGCCGCCCACAGCAGGCCGGTGCCCGACAGCGACGAGCTGCCGAGGACGTCGAGGACGAGCACCAGGCCGGCGACCGCGACGGCCGCGCCGGCGACCGTGAGCGCACGCGGGCGCATGCGGTGGCGCAGCCACAGCCAGCCCACGACGAGCAGCGCGCCGGAGTACTCGACGAGCAGCGCCACGGCGACCGACATGTGCTGGACGGCGTTGAAGTAGCAGAGCTGGCAGCCGGCCACGGCCGCCAGGCCGTAGACGGTGATGGTGCGGCTGCCGCGGCGCAGCGCGTCGATCTGCCCGCGCAGCAGCAGGAGGGCCGGCACGGTGAGCACCAGCGCCGCGACGACGACGCGCACGGTGACCGCGGCGCCCGGCGTCCAGCCGGCGGCGAGCAGGCTCGCGGCGAAGGTGCCCGACGTGCCGAAGGAGGCCGCCGACAGCAGGGCCAGCCCCAGCCCCGCTCCGCCCGCCGCGCGCGTGTCCACCACGTCCCCCTCGTAAGCACTGTCGTAGCGGTACGGTCCTGTACAGCCGCCCGCACGGTAGGCCCGCGAGGTGAAAGGAGTCAAGGCGTTGTTCGCTCATGACACCGAGTTCGCGCTCACCGCTGCCGCGGCGCTCGTCAACACCGCGGCGGACGAGGACGCCCTGCGCACCCCCGGCGACCTCGACGCCTTCCTCAACGCCTGGGGCTGGACCGGCACCCGGCGGGCCGACGGCCCGGAGCTCGACGCCGTCCGGGCGCTGCGGCCGCGGCTGCGCCGGCTGTGGGAGCTCGACGAGGACGGCGTCGCCGAGGAGGTCAACGCGATGCTGCGCGAGGCCGGCGCGCTGCCCCAGCTCGTGACCCACGGCGGCTGGGGCTACCACCTGCACGCCACCTCGCCCGACGCGCCGCTCGCCGACCGGATGGCGGTCGAGGCCGCGATGGCGCTCGTCGACGTCGTGCGCCTCGGCGAGCTCGACCGGCTGCGCACCTGCGGCGCGGACGACTGCGCCGACGTCCTCGTCGACCTCTCCAAGAACCGCTCGCGCCGCTACTGCAGCACCGCGTGCGCGAACCGCGTCAACGTCGCCGCGTTCCGCGCCCGCCGCCGCGCCTGACACGGCCGCCGTGCCGGGGCACGCTCCTGCCGTGGACCCCTCCGCCCTCGAGCGCTTCGTCGCCGCCCAGGACCGCGACGGCACGTGGGAGCAGGCGCTCGCCGAGCTGCGCACCGGCCGCAAGCGCACGCACTGGGTCTGGTTCGTGCTGCCGCAGCTCGCCGGGCTCGGCCGGTCGTGGAACGCCGAGCGCTACGGGCTGACCGGCCTGGACGAGGCGCGCGCCTACCTCGCGCACCCCGTGCTCGGCCCGCGGCTGCGGGAGGCGGTGGCCGTGCTGCTCGACGCCCCGGGGGAGGCGGCCGACGTCCTCGGGCCCGACGACGTCAAGCTCCGGTCCTGCCTGACGCTGTTCAGCCGCGCCGCGCCGGACGAGCCGGCCTTCCGCGCGCTGCTCGCCCGCTGGTACGACGGCGACGAGGACCCGCGCACGCTCGCGCTGCTCGGCTCTCCTGACCCCGGGACGGCGCCCGCCCGGCCGGTCTAGCCTGCGGGCACCGGGCGGGACGAGGGGGACGGCATGACCGCGGGGGTGCAGGAGGCGTCGGCGCTCGGCGAGCTCGAGCAGTACCGGCGCGAGCTGACCGGCTACTGCTACCGGA
>DATMKB010000383.1:0-2097 GCA_035553635.1 Mycobacteriales bacterium | reverse complement strand
TGTCGTACGCGGTGCAGCGGCTGTGGTCGCGCGGCATCGTCGTCGTGGTGGCGGCGGGCAACAGCGGCCCGAACGCCGGCACCGTCACCAAGCCGGGCGACGACCCGGTGGTGCTCACCGTCGGCGCGTACGACGACAAGGGCGACACCAACCCCGGCAACGACCAGCTGCCGAAGTGGTCGTCGCAGGGCCCGACCGCTCAGGGCGTCGCCAAGCCGGACCTCGTGGCCCCCGGGCGCACGCTCGTGCTGCCGCGCGCCGCCGGCTCGACGGTCGAGGTCAACAACCCCAAGGCGCTCGTCGCGCCGACCTACATCAAGGGCTCCGGCACCTCGCAGGCCGCCGCCGTCGTCTCGGGCGCCGCCGCGCTGCTGCTCTCCGCCCGCCCGTCGCTGACGCCGGACCAGGTCAAGGCCGTCCTGCGCGGCACGGCGTCGCCGATCCCGAACGTCCCTGCGACGGCCCAGGGCCGCGGACGGCTGCAGGTCGGCGCTGCGCTCACGGCGGACGCGGCCACGGCGCCGGTGCAGCCGCTGCCGGCGCTCGGCACCGGGACGCTCGAGGGCAGCCGCGGCGAGATGGAGCGCGTCGTCGTGCAGTGCGACGGCGCGCAGGTGCTGCTCGACACGGAGAGGACGACCTGGTGCGCGCCGTGGGACGGCGCGGCGTGGCGCAGCGACGACTGGAGCGGTGCGGCGTGGCGGAGCGAGGGCTGGAGCGGCGCTGCGTGGAGGACCGACACGTGGTCCGGTGCCGCCTGGCGCAGCGGCGAGTGGACGGGCGCCGCCTGGCGCACGGGTTCGTGGACCGGCGCGGCCTGGCGCACCGACAGCTGGACCGGTGCGGCGTGGCGCGAGCAGATGTGGACGGGGGCGGCGTACGGCGAGGAGGGCGAGCTCTTCCTCACCGCGATGTGGGGCGAGCGCACCAGGCCGGGGAAGCGGCTGCCCGGGGAGCGCGCGGAGCAGGTGTCTGCCGTCCCGTGAACCTGACCTCCTCCGGCTCTCCCGGCGCGGTGGGGCCGTGAGGGGGACCAGAGCCCCGGCGACCGCCTGGCAGCTGCGCGCGGTCGTCGTCGTCCTCGCCGTGCTCTCCGTCGTCAGCGCTGTGGTCTGGGCCTGGTGGCTGCTGCAGCAGCCGCCCGTCCCGACGTGGCAGCTGGCGCTCCTCGTCCTGGTCCCGGTCGGCGAGCTGTCACTGCTGCACCTGCGCTACGGCTCCCACCAGCTGACCTTCACGTGGGGCGAGGTGAGCGTCCTCATCGGGCTGGCCCTGGCCGGCCCGGGGTGGCTCGTGCTCGTGAGCCTGCCCGGCATCCTGGTCGTGCACCTTTTCCTCGGCGGGGGCTGGCTCAAGGCCGTGTGCAACGGTGCGGTCTTCTCGCTGGCGGCGTCTGCTGCCGGTGTGCTCGTCCTGGCGCTCGGCCACCCGCCCTACCGCATCTCCGACCTCACCTCCGCGCTCATCCTGCTGGCCGCGTCGGCCGTCTGGACCGCGGTGAGCGTCGTGCTCACGACCGGCGTGATCGCGTTCGCCCAGGGCGCCCGGGCGTCGCGCATGCTGTGGGAGAGCGCGGGCGTGTTCCTGCTCGTGTGGGCCGGGAACGTGCTCATCGGCGGTGCGGTCCTCCTGCTGGCCGAGCGCGACCCCAGGACGCTGCTGGGGATGCCGCCGCTGCTGGCGCTGCTCTACGCGGTCTACCGCGGGTACCTGTCCGCGCGGCAGGAGAGCGACGTCTGGCGCCAGCTGGAGGCGGCGACGCGCGAGCTCAACGACCTCGACGAGCGCGCCGTCGCCCGGGCCGCCCTGCAGCGCGCCGCGCAGCTGTTCCGCGCGGACGGCGCCGAGCTCGTCGTCCGCACGCCGGAGCGGCCCTGGCGGCGCTACCGCCTCGACGCCGACGGCGCCCTGCAGGTGCAGGACGCCACCGCCGCGCCGGACGCCGGCACGACGTCCTACCTCGAGCTGACGCCGGACGGCCGGATGACCCCGCTGTCGACCTGGCTGACGTCGCCGCTCGAGGGGCCGCAGGGCCGCATCGGCGAGCTGCGCCTGCTCTTCGGCGGGTCCGTGCGGCTGTCGCGGCGCGAGCGGCAG
>DATMKB010000382.1:0-2043 GCA_035553635.1 Mycobacteriales bacterium | reverse complement strand
CGGCTCATGACCGTGCCGATCGGCGTGCCCATGATCTCGGCGATCTCCTTGTAGGAGAAGCCCTCGACGTCGGCGAGGTAGACCGCCATGCGGAAGTCCTCGGGGAGCTCCTGCAGCGCCTGCTTGACGTCGGTGTCGGGCAGCCGGTCGAGCGCCTCGGTCTCGGCGCTGCGCAGGCCCCGCGAGGTGTGCGCCTCGGCCGCCGCGATCTGCCAGTCGGTGATCTCGTCGGTGGGCGACTGCAGCGGCTGGCGCTGCTTCTTGCGGTAGCTGTTGATGAAGGTGTTCGTGAGGATGCGGTACAGCCACGCCTTGAGGTTCGTGCCCTCCTCGAACTGGTGGAAGGCGGCGAAGGCCTTGACGAAGGCCTCCTGCACGAGGTCCTCGGCGTCCGCGGGGTTGCGCGTCATGCGCATGGCGGCGGCGTAGAGCTGGTCGAGGAAGGGCAGCGCGTCGCGCTCGAAGCGCGCGCGGCGCTGCTCGCTCGTCTCGGCCTGCGGCGACGTGCTGACCGCGCTCACCTCCTGCGTGCGCTCTGCGGCTGCCGACCGGGAGGACCCCGGCGCGGGCTCGCCCGAGCCTACGCGGACGGGCAGGTCCGGTGCGGACGACGGCGGGGCCCACGGCCGCCACGCGCCCCGCGGGGAGGAGGCGGCGGCGGCCGGACCGGAGGTCGAGGCGCAGAGGTGCACGTCGGTCGGAACAGCCTCCGGCGCGGACCGATTCCCGCCGCCCGCGGTCCGCGCGGCGGGCGGTGCGCCGCCGTAGCATCGCGAGGATGGACGGCCACCACCCTGCGGTCGAGCAGTACCTCGAGACGGTCCTCGAGCTCGAGGAGGCCGGCATCGTGCCCCTGCGCGCCCGCATCGTGGAGCGCCTCGGGGTGTCGGCGCCGGCCGTCAGCGAGACCGTCAAGCGGCTCGAGCGCGAGGGCTACCTGACCCTCGACGCCGACCGCGTGCTGCACCTGACCGAGAGCGGCCGCGCCTACGCGACGTCGATGCTGCGCAAGCACCGGCTGGCCGAGGTCCTGCTCGTCGACGTCCTCAAGGTGCCGTGGCCCGAGGTGCACGACGAGGCCTGCCGGCTCGAGCACGCCATCAGCGACAACCTCGAGCAGCACCTCGTCGCGCTGCTCGGCGACCCGGGCACCTGCCCGCACGGCAGCCCCATCCCCGGCTCCGCCAACGCGCCGACGGAGGTGCTCGCGCTCGAGAAGCTGTCGGCCGTGCCGGTCGGCGGCTCCTGCGTCGTGCGGCGCATCGACGAGCACCTGCAGACGCTCGTGCCGCGCATGCAGGAGCTCGAGCGCGCCGGCCTGCTCCCGGGCACCCCGGTGGTGGTGCAGGAGGCCGACGGCGGCCGGCTCGTGCTCGAGGTGCAGGGCGCCGAGGTGGAGCTCGACGCCGCCGTGGCCGCCGAGGTCTACGTCACCGTCTGAGCCAGCCACCGCTGCACCGCGGCGGAGGTCGCCGCGACGTCCTCGGGCGTGCGGCCGTCCTTGCGGCGCACCGCGAAGGCGTGGTCGGCACCCTCGACGACGTGCACCTGCGTGCCAGGTGCCGCCTCCGGCACGCCGAAGGCGTCGCGCGAGCCCTGCACCACCAGTCGCGGCACCTCCGGCAGCGCGAGCTCGTGCGCCCGGCTGCGCCCGCTCGGCGCCACGAGCGGGAAGGCGAGCGCCAGGACGGCGTCGGCGCCGGTGGCGGCGGCGGTGCGGCAGGCCACCCGGGCGCCGGCGCTGCGGCCGCCCACCACCAGCGGGCCCGGCGGCCGCTCGAGCTGCGCGACGACGGCCGTCCAGGCCGCGTCGAGGCGCGCCGGGGCCTCCGCCACACGTCGGCCGGCCACCCGCCAGGGCTGCTCGACGAGCGCGACGGCGAACCCGAGGGAGGCGGCCGCGGCAGCCGCCGCCTGCAGGTCGGGGGCGTCCGTGCCGCCTCCGGCGCCGTGCCCGAGGACGACCAGACCGGACGTCCCACCCGTTCGGCGGACAGAGGCTCCTCCCACGGGCGTGGGAAGGTGAAACACGGATGCATCACC
>DATMKB010000381.1:0-3949 GCA_035553635.1 Mycobacteriales bacterium | reverse complement strand
GCGCGTACCCCGGGTCGTCCGGGCTGTCGGACGGGGAGTCGGCCGAGTCGACCGGGCTCTCGTCGGGACTGTCCGGGCTCTCGGGGCTCGGGTCGAGGGGCCGCACCGGCTCGAGCGAGCCGTCCGCGGCCTGCGACAGCGAGATGCCGCTGCCGGCGTCGGCGGCCGCGGCGCGGTCGTTCAGCGAGCCGGCGGCGACGGCGGTGCCGCCGGCGCCGAGCACGGCGGCGGTGCCCACCGCCACCCAGGTCCTGGGGAGTCGCACGGTTCCTCCTGCGGGAGCGGGGCGCCCGGTCGGCGCCCTGTGCTCCTGAGGCTGCGCCCGCAGCATGAGGCCAGCAGGAGAGCGCCGTGAGAGCCCTCTCATCCCAGGCGCCCCGGCTCAGGCCTCGACGAGCCGGTACCCCATGCCGCGGACCGTCGCGATGCGCTCGGCGCCCAGCTTCTTGCGCAGGTAGCGGACGTAGACGTCGACGACGTTGCTGCCCGGGTCGAAGTCGAAGCCCCACACCGACGACAGGATCTGCTCGCGGCTGAGGACCTGGCCGGGGTTGCGCAGGAACATCTCCGCCAGCGCGAACTCGCGGGCCGACAGCTCGCTCGTGCGCCCGCCGACGGCGACGGTGCGGGTGCGCAGGTCCAGCGACACGTCGCCGCAGGTGAGCACCGTCGCCTCCGGCGCGCGGTCGTCGCGCAGCCGCAGCCGGACGCGGGCGAGCAGCTCCTCGAACCGGAACGGCTTGGGCACGTAGTCGTCGGCGCCCCCCTCGAGCGCCGCGACGGTGTCGGACACCGAGTCGCGCGCGGTGAGGATGACGACCGGCACGGCGTTGCGCGCCGACCGCAGCCGGCGCAGGACGGTGAAGCCGTCGAGCACCGGCAGCCCCAGGTCGAGCAGGACGAGGTCGAACTCGCCCGACATCGCGTGGTCGAGCGCGGCCTGGCCGTCGCCCACGGTGGTGGGCGTGAAGCCGTTGGCCCGCAGGCCCTTCTCGACGAACGAGGCGATGCGCGCCTCGTCCTCGGCGATGAGGATCCGCTTCACGACGACCTCCCTCGGGGGACCACCAGGGTGAACGTGCTGCCGCGCCCGACGGCGCTGTCGAGCTCCACCCGGCCACCGTGCGCGACGGCGACCGCCTGCACGATCGACAGGCCCAGGCCGGAGCCCTCGGTGCCGCGCCCCTCGTCGGTGCGCCCGAAGCGCTCGAAGACGCGCTCGTGGTCGGCCGGGGCGATGCCACGGCCGGCGTCGCGCACCCACAGCCGCACCTCGCCGGGCAGCACCGCGGAGCCGACGGCCACCTCCGTGCCCGGCGGCGTGTGCTTGACCGCGTTGTCGGCGAGCTGCAGCAGCGCCTGCGTCAGGCGCTGCCCGTCGGCGAGGACGGCGCCCTCCCCGCGGCCGTCGAGCCGCCACGGCCGCGGGCCGAGCGCGCGCGCCTTGTCGAGGACGTCGTCGGTGAGGCGCGCGACGTCGACCTCCGCCAGCCGCACGAAGTCCGGGCGGCGGGCCTTGGCCAGGAGCACGAGGTCCTCGACGAGGCGGGACATCCGGTCGACCTCGTCGAGCAGCAGGGCGCGCGTCTCGGCGGTCTCGACCGGGTCGGACGGGTCGAGCAGCTCGAGGTGCCCGCGGACGATCGTCACCGGCGTGCGCAGCTCGTGGCCGGCGTCGTCGAGGAACTGGCGCTGCTCCTCGAAGGAGGCCCCGAGCCGGTCGAGCATGCCGTTGAAGCTGCGGGTGAGCGCGGAGACGTCGTCGTTGCCGCGCACGGGGAGCCGCCCGGCGAGCTCGGTGGCGGCGGTGCGCTGCGCCTCCTCGCGCAGCAGCCGCAGCGGGCGCAGCAGCCGGCCCGTCACCACCCACGCCACGGCGGCGAGCACGAGCAGCGACAGCAGCGCCACGACGGCGTAGGTGCGCGCGGTCTCGACGAGCATCCGGCGCTCGCGGTCGACGGCGTAGGCCACCACGTAGGTACCGCGGCTCGGCGAGCCCTCGACGGTGACCGGCACCGCGGCGACCCGCAGCCGGCCGACGCTGCTCGGCACGTCGGTGACGCGCACCTCCGCGGCGCCGCGGGCGTCGCGGGCCGCCGCGAGGACGGCGGGCTCGTCCTCCAGCGCGACGACCCGCGGGCCCAGCGGCGTGAACGCCGGCTCGCCGTCGACCATGGCGAGGAAGGTCTCGCTGTCGTCGGCGACGTTGCGGGCGAGGGCCGTGCGCATGAGCTGGTCGACGCTGCGGAAGCGGTCGCCGGTCTGCGGGTCGACGCCCTGCTCGGCGAGCGTCCGGAACTCCGCCACCTCCTGCAGGATCGCGGCGTCGAGCCGGTCGTCGAGGCGGGCCGCCTGCACGGTGTACGCGGCCGTCTCCGCGACGGCCATGCCGCTCGCGGCGAGGACGAGCACGGTGCCCACCACCTTCGTGCGGACCGGGAGCGTGCGCGCCATCAGCGGCCGGGGAGCCCGCTGCCGGGCCGGCTCGCGAGCCAGGCCTCCGCCAGGTCGAGCCGGGCCCGCGTCGCGGCCGGCCAGCCGGGCTCCTGCACGCGGTGCGGGCCGGTGGCGAGCGAGAGCACGACGCCGGCGGCGCGCGCCCGCAGCTCGGCCGGGTCGACGGCGCGCTCGAACGCGGCGAGCCACGCCGCGGCGGCGGCGCGGGTGGCGGCGGCGTGCGGCGGGTCGAGGACGGCGAGCACGGTGGCGTGGCCGAGCAGGCAGGCGAGGTCGTCGGCGCGCCGGCCGGGGCCCGCCGTGTCGACGTCGAGCAGCCCGGAGACCCGCGGGCCGTCGAGCAGCAGCTGCGTCTCGTAGAAGTCGCCGTGCACCGGCTGGTCGGCGGGCGCTCCGGCCGTGCGCGCGGTGACGTCCGCGGCGATGTCCCGGCAGCGCGCGGCCTCCTCCGGCAGCGCGCCGGCGACCACCTCGGCGTAGTGGCCGGCGGCGTCGGCCCACGCCCGGCGGTGCGGCAGGCCGCAGACCTCCGGCGGCAGGCGCTCGAGGACGTCGAGCAGGGCGGCGCCGTCCGGCAGCGCGCCGTCGCCGGAGCGCAGCCGCGCGCGCATCGACGTGCCCGGCAGCCCCTCGAGGACGAGCAGGCCGTCGTCGGTCCAGCCGAGGGACGGCGGCACGGGCACGCCCGCGCCGCGCAGCAGCCGGTGCCGCCCGTGCGTCGCCTCGACGCCCGAGGGGCGCAGGACCTTGAGGAACAGCCGCCGGTCGGGCGTGCGGACCTCGACGACGGCGCGCCGGCGCGGCCGGTACGCCCGCACGTCGAGCGACACCTCCGGCGCCTCGACGCCGACGTCGGCGAGCAGGGCCCGCACGGCGGTGGCCGAGACCGCGGCCGGCAGCGCGGGCAGCCCCGGGTCGAGCGGCCACCGCCAGACCGCCACGGACCGCTCGCCGTCGGAGAGCACGAGGACGCCCTCGGGCAGGTCGGGCCGGGTCGCGAGGCCGGTGCTGGCGCCGAGCACCTCGCGGCACTCCCCCGCCGGGCCGCGCAGCCGCACGGCGTACGACGCCGTCGTGCTGCGGCCGGGGCGGTGGTCGACCGACCGGACCCGCCACGACACCAGCTCGTCGCCGCCCGTCGCGAGCGCGGCGGCGAGCAGGTCCTCGGCGTCGGGGCCGGTGAGCAGCGCGAGGCCGTCGTCGGGCGCGGCGACGCTCGTCACGGCGCCACCCTGGCGCAGCCGCGCACGCCCCGCCCGCCGACGATCACCGCGCGGCCAGCTCCAGCCGGTCGCTGACGGCGACGTCCGGCAGGGTCTCCGGGGCGGTCTCGACGACGGTGTCGAAGGGCTCGTCCGGGCCGTAGAGCGGGCACGCCTGCGGCTGCGGCTCGGTGCACGGCACCATCTGCTCCACGCCGACGACGACGCCCTCCCGCACGAAGACGGCCACCAGCGGCACGGGCACCTGGAACATGTAGAAGCTGCTCGTC
>DATMKB010000380.1:0-5854 GCA_035553635.1 Mycobacteriales bacterium | reverse complement strand
GCGTCCGAGAACCGGTCGACCGAGCCGACGGAGTCCGCGGTGTCCGAGGAGCGCAGTGCCATCGGCACCAGCACGGCCAGCCATGCCGCGACGATGACGAGGAGGATCAGACCACTGCCCACGGCGCGCGACGGTAGTGATCTCGTCGCGGTCCGTGGTGGACGTGCTCCGGCGTGTCTGCGTCGGATCGCTACTGGTGTGACTGGTGTGACTCGCCGCGAGGAGCGTCCGGACCGTCCAGGAGGCGCCGCAGCACCCCGCCCGGCGCGTCCTCCCGGAGCAGCGCGAAGCAGCGGTGGTCGCGCCAGGCGCCGTCGATGTGGAGGAAGCGGCGGTGCAGCCCCTCCTCGACGAAGCCGAGCTTGCGCACCACCCGCAGCGACGCGGTGTTCTCCGGCCGGACGTCGGCCTCCACCCGGTGCAGCCCGGCGGCCGAGAAGCAGTGGTCGACGACCAGCGCCAGGGCGGTGGGCGCGACGCCCTGCCCGGCCACCCGCTCGTCGACCCAGTAGCCCGCCGTGCCGCTGTCGAAGGCGCCCCGCACGACGCCGCTCACCGTGACCTGGCCGGCGAACCGCCCGTCGACGAGCACGGCGAAGGGCAGCGTGCGGCCCGCGCGGGCCTCGCGGCGCAGGCTGCGGAGCATGGCGGCGTAGACGCCTCCGCTGTGCCGCTCCGCCCAGGAGGCCTCCGGCGCGGCGGCCGGCCGGCCCTCCCAGGGCGCGAGCCAGCGCTCGTTGCGCACGCGGCTCTCGACCCAGGCGGCGCCGTCGCGCCAGCGCAGCGGGCGCACCGCCACCCGGCCGGACCGCAGCTCCGGCGCCGGCCAGCCGGGCGCGCTCAGCCGTGCTCCCCGCCGCCGCGCAGCTGCGCCACCAGGTGCCCGACCACCGGCCGCAGCACGTCGACGCCGTCCCGCACCGCGCCGGTGGACCCGGGGAGGTTGAGCACGAAGGTGCGGCCGACCACGCCGGCGACGCCGCGCGACAGGATGGTCGTGGGGATCGTCTCCTGGCGGGTGCGGCGCAGCGCCTCCGCGATGCCCGGCGCCTCGCGCTCGAGCAGCGGCCGGGTGGCCTCCGGCGTGACGTCGCGGGGCGCGAAGCCGGTGCCGCCGGTGGTCACCACGACGTCGACGCCGTCGCGCACCGCGGCGCGCAGCGCCTCCTGCACCTGCGGCACCTCGTCCGGCACGACGACGACCTCGCCGACGTCGAAGCCGAGCTCGCGCAGGCCCTCGGCGAGGGCGGGCCCGGACGCGTCGTGGCGCAGCCCGCCGTGCGAGCGGTCCGACACGGTGACGACCCGGGCGGTCGCGCCCTCGGGCAGGCCCTCGCTGCGGGTCATCGCGCCCAGTCCCCCGTCTTGCCGCCGGTCTTGGTCTCCACCTGCACCGCGCCGATCACCGCGCGCGGGTCCACCGCCTTCACCATGTCCACCACCGTGAGGCACGCGACGGTCACCGCCGTGAGCGCCTCCATCTCGACGCCCGTCCGGTCGGCGGTGCGCACCGACGCGCGGACGGCGACGCCGGCGTCGTCGACCTCGAGGTCGAGGGCGACGCCGGACAGCGCGATCGGGTGGCACAGCGGCACGAGGTCGGGGGTGCGCTTGGCGCCCATGATCCCGGCGACGCGGGCCACGGCGAGCACGTCGCCCTTCGGCACGCCGCCGGAGCGCAGCAGCGCCACGGTCTCGGCCGACAGGTCGACCCGGCCGGAGGCCGTCGCGGTGCGCGCGGTGACCTCCTTGGCCGTGACGTCGACCATCCGGGCGTTGCCCGCGGCGTCGAGGTGCGTCAGCTCGCTCACCGCTGCCTCCGCTCGAGCACGAGCACCTCGACGGCGCTGCCCTCGGGCACCTCGGTGACGTCCTCCGGCACCATCGCGAGCGCGTTGGCCCGCGTCATGCCGGCGAGCAGGTGCGAGCCGGTGCCGGAGACCGGGGTGACGGCGTAGACGCCGTCGCGCACCTCGAGGTGCACCCGCAGGAACGAGCGCCGCCCGGGCGGGCTCGTGAGCCGCTCGGTCGCGGCGGCGCGCACCCGCGGGCGCTCGACCTGCTCCGCGCCGAGCATCCGGCGCAGCGCGGGCCGCACGAACGCCTCGAACGACACGAGAGCGCTCACCGGGTTGCCCGGCAGGCCGAACACGGGGGTGGCGTCGGGGCCGATGGTGCCGAACGCCTGCGGCTTGCCCGGCTGCATCGCCACCGACGGGAAGCGCACCGTGCCCAGGCGCGAGAGCACCTCCTTGACCACGTCGTACGCGCCGACGCTCACGCCCCCGCTCGTCACGAGGACGTCCGCCCGGACGAGCTGGTCCTCGAGCGTGCTCATCAGCTGGCGCGGGTCGTCGGGGACGATGCCGACGCGGTAGGCGATGGCCCCCGCCTCGACCGCGGCCGCCGTCAGCGCCCAGCTGTTGGAGTCGGGGACCTGCCCGGGGCCGGCGGGCTGGCCGGCGTCGACGAGCTCGCTGCCGGTCGACACCACCACGACGCGCGGGCGCGGGCGCACGACGAGGCGGGCGCGGCCCGCGGCGGCCGCCAGGCCCACCTGCGCCGCGCCGAGGTGGGTGCCGGCGGTGAGCACCGTCTCGCCGGCCCGGACGTCCTCGCCGGCGCGCCGGACGTGCGCCCCGGGCTGCGCCGGGCGCCGGACGGCGACCTGCGCCACCCCGCCGTCGGTGTGCTCGACCGGGACCACGCTGTCGGCGCCGGCGGGCAGCATCGCGCCGGTCATGATGCGGACGCACACTCCCGGCATGACGCGCAGCGGCGACGCGGGGCCGGCGGCGACGTCACCGGTGACGGGCAGGACGACCGGCGCGTCGTCGGAGGCCCCGGCGACGTCCTCGGCCCGCACGGCGTAGCCGTCCATGGCGCTGTTGTCGAAGCGCGGCATGTCGGAGGGCGACACGACGTCCTCGGCGAGCACGCAGCCGTGCGCGTCGAGCAGGCCGAGCTCGAGCGGCGACAGCGGCGAGACGGCCGCGAGGACGTCGGCGAGGTGCTCGGCGTAGGTGATCATGCCGCCGGGCGCGGTCACAGGTCGCGCAGCCAGGCGCGCAGCGGCGGGCCGAGGTCGTCGCGCTCGAGGGCGAGGAGCACGCAGGCCTTGAGGTAGTCGAGGCGGTCGCCGGTGTCGTAGCGGCGGCCGCGGAACACGACGCCGTGCACCGGCTCCGAGGCGATCTGCGCCTGCAGTGCGTCGGTGAGCTGGATCTCGCCGCCCCGGCCGGGCGGCGTCTCGCGGAGGATCCCGAAGATCGACGGCGAGAGCACGTAGCGGCCGATGATGGCCAGGTTGCTCGGCGCCTCCTCGACGGGGGGCTTCTCCACCAGGCCGGTCACCCGGACGACGTCGCCGTCTCCCTCGACCGCGGCGCAGCCGTACATCGACACGCTCTCGCGCGGCACCTCCATGAGGGCGATGACGCTGCCGCCCTCGCGCTCCTGCACCTCCACCATCTGCTCGAGCAGGTGGTCGCGCTCGTCGATGAGGTCGTCGCCCAGCAGCACCGCGAACGGCTCGTCGCCGACGTGCGAGGCAGCGACGAGCACGGCGTGGCCGAGGCCCTTCGGGTCGCCCTGCCGCACGTAGTGGACCTGCGCCAGCTCGCTGGCGTGCCGCACCTGGGCGAGCCGCCGCTCGTCGCCCTTGGCCTCGAGCGCCTGCTCGAGCTCCACGTTGCGGTCGAAGTGGTCGACCATCGGCTTCTTGTTGCGACCGGTGATCATCAGGACGTCGTCCAGGCCGGCGCGCACGGCCTCCTCGACCACGTACTGGATGGCCGGCTTGTCGACGACGGGCAGCATCTCCTTGGGCGACGCCTTGGTCGCGGGCAGGAAGCGGGTGCCGAGCCCGGCGGCGGGGACCACGGCCTTGCGGATGCGCGCGCTCACCCCGGCGACCCTACGACCCGATGTCAGGCCTGGGGAGCGGGGGCCGCGCGCCAGGTGTCGCGCCCGGCCCGCTTGGCGCGGTAGAGCGCCTCGTCGGCGCGCCGCACGAGCGCGTCGGCGGTCTCCCGGCCCGGCTCGTGCACCGCGACGCCGAGGGACACCGTGACGGCGACCGGCAGGCCGCCGTCGGCGAACGGGCGGTCCCGCACCGCGCAGCGGATCCGCTCGGCGGTCAGCTCGGCGCCCTCGGCACCGGTCTCCGGCAGGACGACGACGAGCTCCTCGCCGCCGTACCGCGCCACCGTGTCGACGTCGCGCACCTGCGCGGCGACGCGGCCGGCGAGCTCGGCGAGGACGGCGTCGCCGCGCTGGTGGCCGTAGGTGTCGTTGACGTCCTTGAAGTGGTCGACGTCGAGCAGCAGCAGGCCCACCGGCCGGCCGTAGCGGGCGGCGCGCTCAACCTCGCTGTCGAGGGTGGAGAGGAAGGAGCGGTAGTTCGCGAGGCCGGTCAGCTCGTCGGTGACGGCCAGGCGCTGCACGTCGCGGTGCCGCAGCACGTTCTCGACGGCGAGCCCGGCCTGCCCGGCGAGCGTGGTCAGGGTGGCGACGTCGTCCGGGGAGGGAGCGGCGCCGCCGCGCGGGTCGAGCACGACGAGCACCCCGAGCACCGGTCCCGTGCCGCGCAGGGGCACGGCGACGACGGCGTCGGCGGCGGGCTCGGCCGGGCTCCCGCCGAGGTCGGCCGGCCGCCCGGCGGCGAGCACCCCGGTGCGCGCCACCCGGCCGGCCACGCCCTCCCCCACGCGGACCGCGCCGGGCACGGCCAGCCCGCGGGCGGCGGCGGGCCGCAGCTCCTCGCCCTCGCGCAGCAGCACCGCGCCCGCCCGCGCCCCCGACGTGACGACGGCGGTCTCGACGACGACGTCGAGGATGCGGTCGAGGTCGTGGGTGGCGCCGAGCGTCTCGCCGAGCCGGGCGAGGCCGGCGCGCAGCTCGTCGCGGCCGGCCTCGAGCTGGCCGATGTGGTCGCGCAGCTCCTCCGTCATGGCGTTGAAGGCGCCGGCGAGGACGCCGACCTCGTCGCGGGTGCGGACGTCGATGGTGCTGCTGAGGTCGCCGGCTGCGACCCGGGCCGCGGCGCCGCCGAGCTCCTCGAGCGGCCGGGTCGTGGCGCGGGCGAGCAGCCAGGCGAGGACGGCGGCCAGCGCGACCGCGCCGAGCACCACGCCCAGGCCGCCGCGGACGACGTCGACGCCGTCCTCGACGCGCTCGCTCACGAGCACCGCGGCGGGCGAGCCCTCGCGCAGCGGCACCGCGACGGCCACCCGCCCCTCCGCCCGCACCGGCGAGCCCGGGGCGGCGAGCGCCGCGCGCGCGACGGCCGCCGGCACGCCCCCGGGCCGGCCGTCCTCGACGAGCACGAGCTGCCGGCCGTCGCCGGCGAGGTCGCCGAGCACGTCGGCCGCGCTCACCGCGGCGAGCGCCTCCCCCGGCGCGGTGGCCCCGGACTGCTGCAGCTGCGCCCGCGCGACGACGCTGCCGCCGGTGAGCGCCCCGGCGGTGCACTCCCCGCGCACGACGGGCACCTCGCCGACCTGGGTCGCCCGGCCGCCGGCGTCGACGACGCGCAGGCCGTCGGCCACGCCGCGGTCGACCAGGCTGGCGAGCGACGCCCGCTGGGCCGCGACGTCGTCGGCCGGGACGGCGAGCACCGCCCGGCCGGCCGCCTCCGCCGCGGCCCGGGCGCGGTCGCACTCGGCCACCACCAGGGCCGCGGCGAGCCGGCCCGTCGCGAGCACCGCCCGCTCCTGCTGCTCGGCCGAGGCGCGCGGCAGGGTGGTGGCCAGCAGGGCCAGCCCGACGAGGAGCGGCACGCCCACGACGGCGAGGAAGGCGACGAGCAGCCGCGTGCGCAGCGTCACCCGTCCCCCGGTCAGGTCGTCACCGT
>DATMKB010000379.1:0-8217 GCA_035553635.1 Mycobacteriales bacterium | reverse complement strand
GCCGTGCGCGACGTCGTCCGCGACGGTCGGGTGGCCGTCGTCTGCACCACCGCGCACCCCGAGCGGGTCAGCCCCCAGCTGCGCGAGCCCGGCACGCTCGACCACGAGCTCGCCGTGCCGCTGCCCGACCGGGCCCAGCGGCTGCGGCTGCTCGAGGTGGCCACCCGCGGCGTGCCGCTCGCCGACGACGTCCGGCTCGACGACGTCGCCGGCCGCACGCCCGGCTTCGTCGCCGCCGACGTGCTGTCCCTCGTGCGCGAGGCGTCGCTGCGGGCCGCCGCCCGGCACCGCGCCGCCGCGGACGGCGAGGCCAGCCTGGCGCAGGCCGACCTCGACGGCGCCCTCGAGGTGGTGCACCCCACGGCGATGGAGGGCGCGCAGCTCGACCTCGGCCGCACCACCCTCGACGACGTCGGCGACATGGCCGAGACCAAGGCGGCGCTCACCGAGGCCGTCCTGTGGCCCCTGCAGTACCCCGACACCTTCGCCCGGCTCGGGGTCTCGCCGCCGCGGGGCGTGCTGCTCTACGGGCCGCCCGGCTGCGGCAAGACGTTCCTCGTCCGCGCCGTCGCCGGCAGCGGCCAGGCCAACGTGCTGTCGGTCAAGGGCGCGGAGCTGCTCAGCAAGTGGGTCGGCGAGAGCGAGCGGGCGGTGCGCGAGCTGTTCCGCCGGGCCCGCGAGGCGGCCCCCTCCCTCGTCTTCCTCGACGAGGTCGACGCCCTGGCCCCCGTGCGCGGGCAGAGCAGCGACGGCGGCACCACCGACCGCGTCGTCGCGGCGCTGCTCACCGAGCTCGACGGCATCGAGGGGCTGCGCGACGTCAGCGTCATCGGGGCCACCAACCGCCCCGACCTCGTCGACCCGGCGATGCTGCGGCCGGGCCGGCTCGAGCGGCTCGTCTACGCCCCGCCGCCCGACGCCGAGGCACGGGCGCTCATCCTGCGGGCCGCGTCGCGCAGCGTGCCGCTCGCCGACGACGTCGACCTCGACGAGCTGGGCCGGCGCACCGAGGGCTACAGCGCGGCCGACTGCGCCGCACTCGTCCGGGAGGCGGCGCTCACGGCGATGCGGGAGTCGCTCGAGGCCGGCACCGTGACGGCGGCGCACGTGGAGGCGGCGCTCGGCCGGGTGAGGCCGAGCCTGGACCCGGCGCAGGTCGCGGCGCTCGCCTCCTACGCGGCCCGGCGGGAGGGGGACTAGTCCCTTCGAGGCATGTCGCCCGGCCCGGTCCGTGCCTAGGCTCCCGACGAGGGGGCGAGGCCAGTGGGGGACCGGCACGCAGCACTGCGGACCTGGCTCGACCGCCGCGAGGCGGCCTACGAGGGCTGCCGCACGGGCGTCGGCTTCGAGGTCGCCCGCTCCGCCCTCGCGCTGTTCAGCCTGGCGGCCGTGTCGGCGCAGGACGGCGTCCCGGCGGGTGCGCTCGCCGCCCACCTGGGCGTGCTCGCCGCCTCGGCGGCCGTCCTGCTCGCGCTGCCCGCGGTGGCGCGCGCCGGCCGTGAGCGGCAGCTGGGCGCGGCGGTCACCGCGGCGACGCTGCTGTTCTTCGTCGGCTACTGCGCGGCCTTCGCCGACGTGCCGGGCGCCGGCACGTCGATGGGCGTCCTGGCGCTCGTCGAGGCGCCCCTGCGCTACGGCCGGCGGGGTGCGCCGCTGTCGGCCGTGCCGGTCACCTGGGCGGCGCTGGCCTGGCCGCAGACCGACGCCGCGGGGCGCACGCTCCACCCGGGCGTGACCGTCACGCTCGTCGTCCTGCTCGTCGCGGCGGTGCTCGTGCTCCGCGAGGTGCAGCGCCGCAGCGCCGTGGCGCTCGCCGGGGCCGCGCAGGGCTTCGCGGAGGCGATGCTGCACCTGCCGCTGGGCGTGGCGGTCGTCGACGGCGACGGCCGGGTGGTGCACGGCAACCCCGCCCTGGCCGGGCTCGTCGGGCCGGTGCCCCCCGGGACGCCGCTCGCCGACCGGCTGCGCGGCGACGCCACGGCCGTGGCCCGGGTGCTGGCCGGGGAGGCGCCGTCCGAGCGGCTGCTGTGCCGGCTGCCCGACGGGCGCGAGGCGCAGCTCGGGGCCACCCGCGTGCACGTGCCGGGGCCGCTGCGCACCGTGGTGCACCTGCAGGACGTCACCGACCAGCAGCGCGAGCGCGCCGCCCTGCTGCACGTCTCGCGGCACGACGCGCTCACCGGGCTGCTGACCCGGCAGGCGGGCGAGGAGGTGCTCGCCAGCGCCCTGCGGCGTAGCCCGGCCGTGGCGGTGCTCTTCCTCGACCTCGACGGCTTCAAGGCGCTCAACGACGGCCGCGGGCACGCCGTCGGCGACCTGGTGCTGCAGCAGGTCGCGGCCCGGATCGCCGGGGCGCTGCGGCCGACCGAGACGGCGGTGCGGTGGGGCGGCGACGAGTTCGTCGTCCTCTGCTCCGGCGTCGCGGGCGCGGAGGTGGGCGCGGTGGCCGAGCGGCTGCTCGAGGTCCTGCGCCGCCCCTTCCAGGTGACCGGGCTGCCGCTGCTGCACCTCACCGCCTCGGTCGGCGCGGCGGTCGCGCGGCCGGGCGCTCCGGCGGCGGCCGTCCTGGCCGCGGCCGACGCCGCGATGTACGGCGCCAAGCGCGCCGGCGGCGACCGCTGGGCGCCCTCGCTCGCAGTCCCGCACCCGGCCGTGCCGGTCCCCTAGACGAGCTCCTCCAGCAGCGCCACCACTCCGGCCGGCCCGTCGACCACGACGTCGGCCCGGGCGGCGAGCTCGGGCGGGCCCTCGTCGCTGCCGCTGCACACGAGCACCCCCGGCACGCCCTGCGCGCGCAGCGCGTCCACCGCGTCGAACCCGGCGAGGTCGCCGACGTCGTCGCCGGCGAAGAGCACCGCCGACGGCGCCGGGTCGGCGAGCGCGCGCAGCGCCCCGGCCTTGTCGTGGCCCGGGGGCCGCAGCTCGACCACCAGGCGGCCGGGGTGCGCCTCGAGGCCGGCGTCGGCGGCGAGCTCCTCCAGCCGGGGCCGCAGCGCGGCCAGCGCCCCCGCGGGGTCGGGCGCCCGCCGGGTGTGGACGACCAGCGCCAGCCCCTTGTCCTCGACGTGCGCGCCGTGCGGCTCGACCAGCGCCGGCAGCTCGGCCCGCAGCCGGCCGACGCCGGGCAGCTCGGGCGGCGAGGTCAGCCGGCCGGCCTCCCACCGCTGGGCGCCGTACTGGCCCTGCACGACCAGGCCGGGCACGCCGTCGAGCCCGCCGAGGCGCACGACGACGTCGGCCGGGCGGCCCGTGACGAGGGCGACGCGCACCCCCCGCGCGCCCAGGGCGTGCAGCGCGGCCACGGCGCCGGGGGCCGGCACGGCGTCCTCCGGCCGGTCGACGACCGGGGCCAGCGTGCCGTCGTAGTCGAGCGCGACGAGCGCCCGCCCGGGCGCCGCGCGCAGGGCGGCGAGCCCGGCGCGCCCGGCCTCGGTGGCGAGCGGCGGGAGCACGCCGGCAGGCTACTGAGGCGCGTCCTCGCCGAGCTCGACGCCCACCGGTCCGGGCAGCAGCGGCCCGAGGCCGTCCCACTGGCTGATGCGGCAGCCGTCGACGCGGGACAGCTCGAGGTCGACCGGCTCGCCGCGCCAGGTGCCGGTGACGCGGGCGGTCTGCGGACCGCCGTACTGCTGGGTGCACATGAGGTCGTCGCCGAGCGGGGCGAAGGGCGCGTCGAGGTCCGCCAGGTGGGCGCAGGCCGCGGCGGCGTCGGGGTGGTCGCCGCTCGCGGTGCCGTCCTCGGCGCAGACGAGCGTCCAGCGCTGCGGCGCGCTGCCGTCGCCGGCGTCCTGCTCGACGACGAGGTCGCCCAGGCCGCTCACGAGCGCGTCGCCGCTGCCCGGGCGGGCGTCGTCGGCGCAGGCGGCGAGCAGCAGCAGGGGCAGCAGGGCGAGGAGGCGGCGCACACCGGTGGGACGCCGCACGGTCCCCGCCGGTTCCGTCAGGCCGCGTCGCGGGTCATGACGACGGTCAGCCCGGTGCCCGGCAGGCCCTCGAGCCGCGGCAGCACCCGCCGGACCTCGGGGAAGCGGCGCGCGAACTCCTCGGCCGCCGCGCGCTGGCCGGGCGGGTAGTAGACCGTGGTGGCGCGGATGCGCCCGCGCAGGCTGCCGGTGTCGCGCACCGGCCAGCCGGCCGCCTCGAAACGGCGGGCGGACCGCTCGGCCAGGCCGGCGATGCGCGAGTTGTTGAGGACGAGGACCGCGGGCTCGTCGACGGTGGCGGCGGCGGGCGCGGGCGCCTCCGCAGCCGGCTGCTCGGCCGGCACGTCGGCCGGCACCTCGGCCGGCTCCTCGACCGGCACCTCGACCGCCGGCGCCGCGGGCTCCTCGGCGGCGGGCTCCTCGACCGCCGGCTCGTCGAGCGGAGCCGCGTCCGGCTCGGCGGCGGGCTCGGCGGCCGGCGCCGCGGCGAGCGTGCCGCGGCCGGCGGTCTCCGGCGCGTCGGTGGCCCAGAGCAGGGTGCCGATGCCGAGGGCCACGCCCGCGACGGCGACGAGGGCGCCGGTCAGCGCGCGCGCCACCGGCAGCTGCGGCGGGCGGGCGGCGCGCGCCGGACGGCCGTGCCGGGTGAGCGGCACGCGGACCTCCTGCGTCGGCACCTCCTCGACGAGGGCGTCGCCGGGAGCTGAGCCGGCGGGCGACCACCACGGGTCGCGGGCGCCGGGGCGCGGAGGCAGCCGGCTCGGCCGGCCGGGCACGGTGCCCGCCTCCGGCGGGGTCAGACGTCCACCCCGAGGCGGCGGGCCGACCGGGTGCGCTGGCGCGAGGCGCGCAGGCGGCGCAGGCGCTTGACGAGCATCGGGTCGGCCACGAGGGCCTCGGGGCGGTCGATGAGGGCGTTGAGGACCTGGTAGTACCGGGTGGCGCTCATGCCGAACAGGTCGCGCACCGCCGCCTCCTTGGCGCCGGCGTACTTCCACCACTGGCGCTCGAAGGCGAGGATCTCCAGCTCCCGCTCGGTCAGGCCGTCGGCGGCCGGGGCGGCCATCGGCGGGACGGCCTGCGGGACCGCGCTCATCGGGTCGGCCATGAGGTCCTCCTGGGCGGCGGGCGGGCGGAACCACAACGGTGTAGTTCTGCCCGCCATCCAAGCACAGGACGGCGCCGCGGAGGGGGACCTACGGGTACAGGCCGCGCGTGCGGTGGGCCTGCGCCACCCGGCCGACACCGATCATCTGCGCCGCGGTGCGCATCGAGACGCCGCGCTCCTTGGCGAGCGCCGAGACCTCCGCGTAGGTGCGCTCCATGAGCGCCCGGAGCCGGTCGTTGACCTCGTCCTCGCTCCAGAAGTAGGCCTGCAGGTCCTGCACCCACTCGAAGTAGCTCACGGCGACGCCGCCGGCGTTGGCGAGGACGTCGGGCACGACGAGGACGTTCTTGTCCTCGAGGATCGCGTCGGCGTCCGGCGTCGTGGGGCCGTTCGCGCCCTCGACGACGAAGAACGCCTGCACCCGGTCGGCGTTGCCCTCGTGGATGACGCCCTCGAGCGCCGCGGGCACCAGGACGTCGACGTCGAGCTCGAGCAGCTCCTCGTTGGTGATCGTGTCGGTGCCCGGGTAGCCGACGACGCTCTCGCTGCCGTCCCTGATGTGCCGCAGCAGCGCGGCCGGGTTGAGCCCCGTGCTCGAGTAGACGCCGCCCTTGACGTCGGACACCGCGACGACGGTGCACCCGGCGTCGTGCAGGTACTGGGCGGCCAGGCCGCCGACCTTGCCGAAGCCCTGGACGGCCACGGTGGCGCCGCGGTGGTCGATGCCCGCCTCGTGCAGCGCGCTGAAGGCCGCGTACATGACGCCGCGGCTCGTGGCGCCGCCGCGGCCCTCCGAGCCGCCGAGGCTCACCGGCTTGCCGGTGACGACGCCGGTGACCGTGTAGCCGGAGTGGATGGAGTAGGTGTCCATCATCCAGGCCATCGTCTGCTCGTCCGTGCCGACGTCGGGGGCCGGGATGTCCTTCTCCGGCCCGACGATCGGCAGGATCTCGCTGATGTAGCGCCGCGCGACCCGCTCGAGCTCCTGGCGCGACAGCAGCCGCGGGTCGACGGCCACGCCGCCCTTCGCGCCGCCGTACGGGATGCCCATGAGGGCGCACTTCCAGGTCATCCACATCGCGAGCGCGCGCACCTCGTCGAGGTCGGTGCTCGGGTGGAAGCGGATGCCGCCCTTGGCCGGCCCGCGGGAGAAGTTGTGCTGCACGCGGTAGCCCTGCAGCACCTGCAGCGTGCCGTCGTCGCGGCGCAGCGGGACGGCGACCTCCATCGACCGCCGCGGCGTCGCGAGCAGCTGGTGCATGCCGTCGTCGAGCCCGAGGTGCTGCACCGCCTCGGCGAGCTGGTGCAGGGCGCTGTCGAGGGCGGACATCCGGGCGGGCACGTCCGCGAGGATGCCACGCCCGGTGTGACGCGGGTCATCCCCCTTCGGGCGGAGCCGGTCAGCCGGCGGAGACGACCGTCCCGCGGGCCACCGGGGCGAACAGGAGCACCGCGAGGTCGGGCACGTCGCGCGGCGCGACGCCGAGGGCCGGTGCCACCGCCCGGCTCACCGCGAGCCGGTCGTAGGTGGCGGCCGAGGCCGGCGCAGCGCCCTGCGACGGCGGCCCGCTCTCGACGTCGCCGTCGTCCTGCGGCGCCTTGCGGGCCTGGTCCGGGTAGGTGTACGGCCCGCTGGGGCCCTCCGGCGGCTCGCCGGTGCGGCCGCCGGTGGAGGGGATGACCTCCTGGTCGTCGCGGTAGCCGTCCTTGCCCTCGCGGTACTCGGGGATCGGCCGCTCCCGACCCTCCCGTCCCAGGCTGCGGCAGGTCGGACCGGCGTCGTCGAGGTACTCGGTCTCGTCGCCGGGGACGTAGCCGCCGTTGTCCTGGGTGAACTCCAGCGTGATGTGCAGGCCGGGCTGCAGGGTGCCGAAGGCGTTGGCGATCTGCCGGTGGTCCTCGACCAGCGCGGCCGACATGCACGGGAACTGCGGGCTGTACCGCTCGTAGACCTGCAGGTTCGGCACGCTCTCGCGGGCGAGGGTGATGAAGCGCTGCTCGTTCTCGCGGGTGAAGTCCTCGAGCGTGCGCGCCACCCCGGTGCTGGCCTGCAGGAAGCGATCGAGCGCCGGCTCGTCGCGCACGAGGTTGCGGTTGATCACCGAGAGGTCCTCGAACAGGGCCAGGACGTCGGGCGCCGCGGCGTCGAGGGTGTCGGCGAAGTCGGCCAGGCCGCGGTTGTTGGCCGCCAGCCGCCCCAGCTCGGGGTTGAACTCGGCGAAGAAGTCGCGGGCCAGCACGAGGTTGCTGCCGATCCGGTCGCCCCGGCCGCGCAGCGCCGTGCTGACGGCGTTGAGCGTGGTGCTCAGGCCCTCGGGCTCGAGGGTCTGCAGGAACGGCAGCAGGGCGTCGAGCGCCTCGGAGAACTCCCGGGCGGTGGCGCTGCGGTCCTGCGCGATGACGGTGCCCTCGGTGAGCGGCCGGTCGACGCCGTCGCCATCGCCCTCGAAGACCAGGCTGACGAACTTCTCGCCGAACAGCGTCTTGGGCAGGATCTGCGCCCGCGCGTCGGCGGGCACCCGGGCCGCCCGGTCGGGGTGGAGCCGCAGGCGCAGCTCGGCGCCCTCGGCAGTGGCCCGGACCGACTCGACCTCGCCGACGATCACCCCGCGGGCCTTGACGTCGGCCCCCTGCGTGAGCTGGTTGCCCACCCGGTCGGCCTGCAGGACGACGTCGGTCCAGGGCGTGAACGCCTTCTGGTACGACGCGATCGACAGCCCGACGAGCCCGGCCAGCACCGCGAGGAACACCAGGCCGGTGAGCCGCTGCGCGACGAGCGCGCGGCCTCGCCGGACAGGGGGAGCCACGGACGTCCTCCACGGGGGCTCGGGACCGGGGGCATGACCGGGGTCACACGGTCAGCCTCATGATGCCACTGCCGGTGGAGACAGGTCGGGCACACCGGGCGGAACGCCCGGGGGACGCAGGGGCGCGCGGAGCCGGATGTCGGGGTCGAACCGACGACCTACCGCTTACAAGGCGGTTGCTCTACCGCTGAGCTAATCCGGCGGGCGCCCCAGTGTCGCAGCCCGGCCGGTCGTGCCGCGTCACGAAGCCGCCCCGGCCGATTTGTGACGATCGTGTGACAGGACATCCGGACACCCGGGTAGAAGAGGGACCAGACACCCCCGCCCACCGACTCCGGAGAGGTCCCCATGACCCGACCCGCCCTGCGCCGGCCAGCAC
>DATMKB010000378.1:0-15781 GCA_035553635.1 Mycobacteriales bacterium | reverse complement strand
CCGGCGGCGGGCGCTCCGGCGTGCGGGGTGATGCGGCCGGCCGCGATCTCCTCCGCCCAGTGGCACGCCACCCGGTGGCCGGCGCCGGGCGCGGCCGGGGCGGTGCCGGACGGGTCGTGCACGGTGGGCGCCGCGAGGTCGACCGTGCGCAGCGCCGGCACCTCGTCGGCGCAGCGCGTGGGCTGCACGAACGGGCAGCGCGTGTGGAACCGGCAGCCCGGCGGCGGTGCGGCGGCCGACGGGATGTCGCCCCGCAGCAGGATCCGCTCGCGCCGGTCCTCGACCTCCGGGTCGGGGATCGGGATCGCCGACAGCAGGCTGATCGTGTACGGGTGCAGCGGCGCCCGGTAGAGGTCGTCCGACGGCGCCACCTCGACCACCGAGCCGAGGTACATGACCGCGACCTCGTCGCTGATGTGCCGCACGACGGCGAGGTCGTGCGCGATGACGAGGTAGGTCAGGCCGAGCCGCTGCTGCAGCTCCTCGAGCAGGTTGACCACCTGCGCCTGGATCGAGACGTCGAGCGCCGACACGGGCTCGTCGGCGATGACGAGGTCGGGCTCGAGGGCCAGCGCACGGGCGATCCCGACCCGCTGGCGCTGGCCGCCGGAGAACTCGTGCGGGTAGCGGGCGGCCGCCGAGGCCGGCAGGCCGACGACGTCGAGCAGCTCGCGCACGCGCCGGTCGAGGTCGGGCCCCTTCTTGGCCAGGCCGTGGGTCCGCAGCGGCTCGGCGATCGCGGCGCCGACGTCCTGCCGCGGGTCGAGCGAGGCGAGCGGGTCCTGGAAGACCATCTGCATGCGGCGGCGCATCTTGCGCATCGGCTCGCGCTTGAGCGACGTCAGCTCGACGCCGTCGAAGACCACGCTGCCGGCCGTCGGCTCGACGAGCCGCAGCACCGCCCGGCCGAGGGTCGACTTGCCGCACCCGCTCTCGCCCACCACCCCGAGCGTCGTGCCGCGCTCGACGGACAGGTCGACGCCGTCGACGGCGCGCACCGCGCCGACCTGGCGGTCGAGCACGACGCCGCTGGTGATCGGGAAGTGGACCTGCAGCCCGCGCACCTCGAGGAGGCTCACCGGGGCTCGCCGTCGGCCGGGAACGGGTTGCAGCAGCGCACGAGGTGGTCCCCGGAGTCGAGGGGCAGGAGGGCGGGCGGCGCGCCGAGCGAGGCGGGCACCTGGCGGGTGCAGCGGGGCGCGAAGGCGCAGCCCTGCGCCCAGGGCAGCACGTCCGACGGCGAGCCGGGGATCGGCCGCAGCGGCTGGCCCCGCTCCTGGTCGAGCCGCGGGACGGAGGCGAGCAGCCCGTTCGTGTACGGGTGCCGCGGGCGGGCGAACAGCTCCCGGCGCGGTGCCGACTCGACGATGCGGCCCGAGTACATGACGTGCACCGTGTCGCACATGCCCGCCACGACGCCGAGGTCGTGGGTGATGAGCACGAGCGCCGTGCCGGAGCCCTTCACCAGCTCCGACAGCAGCGCCAGGATCTGCGCGCTGATGGTGACGTCGAGCGCGGTGGTGGGCTCGTCGGCGATGAGCAGGCGCGGCCGGCACGCCAGGGCGATGGCGATCATGACGCGCTGCCGCATGCCGCCGGAGAGCTGGTGCGGGTAGGCCCGGAGCCGGCGCCGGGCGTCGGGGATGCCGACGCTCTCGAGCAGCTCGACGGCGCGGGCGCGGCCGGCCTCCCCTTTGAGGCCCTCGTGCCGCTCGAGCACCTCGGTGATCTGCCGGCCGACGGTCAGCACCGGGTTGAGCGAGCTCATCGGGTCCTGGAAGACCATCGCGATCTCGCGGCCCCGCAGGTCGCGCAGGTCGCGGTCGGGCAGGGCGAGCAGGTCGCGGCCGTCGTACTCGACCGTGCCGCTCACCTCGACCCCGCGCTTCGGGAGCAGCCCCAGCGCGGCGAGCGAGGACACGCTCTTGCCGCTGCCGCTCTCGCCGACGATGCCGGTGGTCGACCCCGGGGCGAGGTCGTAGCTGACGCCGTCGACGGCGTGCACGTCGCGGCGCCCGCGCGAGCGGAAGACCACCCGCAGGTCGCGCACGCGCAGCAGCGCGTCGCCGCGGACCTCCCCGGCGACGGCCTCGCCGGGAGCCGGTGCGGTGCTCACGAAGCGCTCCTGGCGGTCGGCCGTGCCGAGCTCGTCCACACCCGGCTCACCGGCGCAGCTTCGGGTCGAGGGCCTCGCGCAGCGCCTCGCCGAACAGGTAGAAGCCGAGCACCGAGATCATGATGGCCAGGCCCGGCCACAGCGCGAGCAGCGGCTCGCTGGCGAGGTAGAGCTGCGCGTCGGCGAGCATCCGGCCCCACTCGGGGATGCGCGGGTCCTGCGCACCCAGGCCGAGGAACGCCAGGCCGGCGGCGTCGATGATGGCGGTGGCGAGCGCCAGCGTCCCCTGCACGATCACCGGCGCGAGGCTGTTGGGGAAGACGTGCTGCAGCGTCACCCGCCACCGCTTGACGCCGAGCGACGTCGCGGCGAGCGCGTAGTCGCTCTCGCGCTGGCTGAGCATCGCGCCGCGCAGCAGCCGGGCGAAGATCGGGACGTTGACGACGCCGATGGCGATCATCACCGAGGTGAGGGACCGCCCGAGCAGCGCCGCGATCCCGATCGCCGCGAGCAGCGACGGCACCGCCAGCATGATGTCGACCAGGCGCATGACGACGCCGTCGACCCAGCCGCCGAAGGCACCGGCCAGCAGGCCGAGCACGGTGCCGGCGCTGGCGCCGATGAGCACCGAGACGACGCCGATGACGAGCGAGTACCGGGCGCCGTAGAGGATCCGGCTGAAGACGTCGCGCCCGAGGTTGTCGACGCCGAGCAGGTGCTCGCGCGAGGGCCCGGGGAAGTCGCCGGGCCGGATGTCGGTGAGGTCGACGAAGGTCGGCGAGTACGGCGCGAGCAGCGGCGCGAAGACGCCGACGAGCACGAACAGCCCGACGAGCACGAGGCCGAGCACCGCCGACGGGCTGCGCCGCAGCCGGCGCACCACCTCCCGGCCCCGGCCACCGCCCTCCTCGGCCGGCAGCGCCAGGTCGACCTCCGCCGCGGTGCCGCCGGCCAGCCCGCCGGGGCGGGTGACGTCGGCGGGGTCGGTGGCGCTGCCCGGTCCGGTCACGGGGTCCTCCTCATGGCCGGTCACCGCGTCCGCACCCGGGGGTCGATGACGCCGTAGGCGAGGTCGACGAGCAGGTTGACGAGCACGAAGACGACGGCGAGGAACAGCACGCCGCCCTGCAGGACGGCGTAGTCGCGGTCGAAGACGGCGGAGGCGAGGAAGCTGCCCATGCCGTTGAAGGCGAAGACGCTCTCGGTGAGCACGGCGCCCGAGAGCAGCAGACCCGTCTGCAGGCCGATGACCGTGGTGACCGGGAGCATCGCGTTGCGCAGCACGTGCCGGCGGGAGACGACGGAGCGCTCGAGGCCCTTGGCCTCGGCGGTGCGCACGTAGTCCTCGTTGCTGACCTCGAGCACCGCGGCGCGGGTGATGCGCGTGATGAACGCCAGCGGGATGGTGCCGAGCGCGATGCCCGGCAGCACGAGGTGCTTGAGCGCGTCCCACGAGGCGGACGGGTTGCCCGTGAGCAGGCCGTCGAGCACGTAGAACCCGGTGGGGTGGTCGGCGAAGCTCGTCGGCGACTCCCGGCCGCTGCTCGGCAGCCAGCCGAGCTTCACGGCGAACACGTACTTGAGCAGGTAGCCCAGGGCGAACACCGGGATCGAGATGCCGAGCAGCGACCCCACCGTCGAGGCGTTGTCGACCCACGAGCCCGGGCGCCGCGCCGCGACGAAGCCGAGCGGGATGCCGACGCCGACGGCGAAGACGACCGCCGTCGTCGCCAGCTCGATGGTAGCCGGGAAGCGGCGCGCGATCTCGTCGCGCACCGGCTGGCGGGTGGTGGGCGAGACGCCGAGGTCGCCCTGCAGGACGTTGCCCATGTACGTCAGGTACTGCTGCGGGAGCGGCCTGTTCAAGCCGTAGGTCTCGCGGACCTCGGCGAGCCGCTCCGGGGTGGCCCGCTCTCCCAGGAGGGCCGTCTCCGGCCCTCCTGGGAGCGCGCGCACGAAGAGGAACACCAGCACCGACAGCCCCAGCAGGATGGGGACCAGCAGGAGCAGCCGGCGGACGGCGAACCTCAGCACGGGTCAGGTCAGCCCGAGACCGTGACGTTCTGGAACACCTCGTTGCTGACCGGGCTGGGCACCAGGCCGGAGACGCCCTCGGCGGTGACGAGGAACGACTTGTTGTGCACGTAGGGCACGCCCGGCAGGAACTCCATGATCGCCCGGTTCGCGGCCTGGTAGAGCTCCGCGCGGCGGTCGAGGTCGGCCTCGGTGCGGGCCTCCTCGAGCTGGGTGTAGATCTCGTCGGGCAGGGTGCCCCACGCCGGCTGCTTCGTGCGGAAGAAGGTCCCGACGAAGTTGTCCGGGTCGGCGAAGTCGCCGTTCCAGCCCAGCAGGTGCACCGGGGCGGAGCCGGCCTGCGCGGCGGCCAGGTAGTCCGGGCGCCACGGGGCCGAGTTGGGGTTGACCGTGAAGCCGACGGCCTCGAGGTCGGCCTGCATCGCCTGGAAGTTCGCCGCCGGGTCCGGCATGTACGGCCGGGTCACGTCGGTCGGGTACCAGAAGTCCAGGGTCGGGTTGCTGACGCCGGACTCGGCGATGAGCTGGCGGGCGCGGTCCGGGTCGTAGTCGTAGGTCGGGACGTCGTCCGCGTGGCCGAACAGCTCCGGCGGCATGAACTGGGTCGCGACCTCGGAGCCCTCGGGGTAGTTCGCCTGGAGCAGCGCCTCGCGGTTGATGGCGTGGGCGATGGCCTGGCGGATCTGCAGGTTGTCCAGCGGGGCGACGTCGACGTTGAAGCCGATGTAGCCGACGTTGAACGCCGGGCGCTCGAGGATCTCGAAGCCCTCGCCGCGCAGGCGCTCGACGTCCGCCGGGTCGACGCCGTCGTAGGCCTGGATCTCGCCGGCCTGCAGCGCCTGGGCGCGGGCCGGGCCCTCGGCGATCGGGCGGAAGACGAGGCGCTCGAGCTTCGCCGGCTCGCCCCAGTAGTCCTCGAAGCGCGACAGGACCAGGCGGTTGCCGACCTCCCAGCTCTCGAACTCGAACGGCCCGGTGCCCACGGGCTCCTGCCCGAAGGTGCCCTCGAAGCGCGGCTCGTCGGCGTTGCCGCTGACCTGGTCGGCGTTGCCCTCCTCGAGCGCCTTCGGGGAGGCGATCGAGAACGACGGGAGCGTCAGGCCGGTGAGGAACGACGCCGACGGCGAGGTGAGGCGGATGACCGCGGTGGTCTCGTCCTGCGCCGTGCAGGACTCGTACAGCGGGTCGGAGAGGTCCTCGGACTCGTTGTTCTCGTAGCCGCCGAAGACGGTCTGGTAGTAGTACGAGACCGAGCTGCTCTGCTGCAGGCCGGTGAAGCCGTACCAGCGGTCGAAGTTCGCGCACACCGCCTCGGCGTCGAACGGCTCACCGTCGTGGAACGTGACGCCGTCGCGCAGGGAGAAGGTCCACTCGAGGCCGTCCTCGCTGTTCTCCCACTCCTCGGCGAGCGCGGGCACGACCTCCGTGCCGCCCTCCTCGGTGGTGACCAGGCCCTCGAAGACCTGCCGGATGACGCGCAGCGACTCGCCGTCGCTGACGTACGCCGGGTCGAGCGTCACCGGGTCGGCGGAGGCGCCGAAGACCAGCGTGCCGCCGGCCTCGCCGTCGCCCGAGGCGCCCGTGCCGCTGTCGTCGCTGCCGCCGCAGGCGGTCAGTGCCATCACGCCGGCCAGGCCCACGGCCACCAGGCCCCGGCGTCGGAGGTGCATGCGCATCCGTTCTCCAAACGTCTGACGCCGGCCCAGGTCGGGCGGCGGTCAGCGGCGGACACTAGACCGGGCGAAGGGGCCCGCACCGGGAGGTCGCGGCCCGAGCCGGTCCCGATTGCGCAACGATGCCCGGACCGGACGGGAGGAGCCGCAGTGGAGCGAGGGCCGGAGGTCCACGAGACCGCGCTGCCGGGCATCGGCGTGCGGCACGAGTTCACGACGGCCGAGGGCCGGCGGGTCGGGCTGGTGTCGCACCGCTCCGGGCGCCGCGACGTCCTGCTCTACGACGAGCGCGACCCCGACGCCGCCGGCACCACGGTGGTCCTGTCGCCCCCCGAGGCGGAGGCCCTCGCGTCGCTGCTCGGGGCCGCCCGCATCACGCGCGCCCTCGACGACCTGCCGGAGCAGGTCGAGGGGCTGGTCGTGGAGTGGCTCGCGCTCGAGGGCTCCTCCCGCTACGCCGGGCGCCCGCTCGGCGACACGCGGGCCCGCACCCGCACCGGCGTGTCCGTCGTCGCCGTCGGGCGGGGCGGGGCGGTGCACCCGGCGCCCGGGCCGGAGTTCGTCCTGGGCGCCGGCGACCATCTCGTCACCGTCGGCACACCGCCGGGCGTGGCCGCTCTGCGCGCCCTGCTCGACGAGTGACCGTGCTCGCGGCCGGCCCCGTCGGGGCGGCGGTGCTGCTGGAGCTCGGCGCGATCCTGCTGGGGCTCGCGGTCGTCGGCCAGCTGGCCCTGCGCGCCGGCATCTCGCCGGTGCCGCTGTACCTGCTGGGCGGGCTGGCGTTCGGCACCGGCGGCCTCGTGCCGCTGGAGTCGCCCGAGGAGTTCATCGAGGTCGGCGCCGAGATCGGCGTGCTGCTGCTGCTCCTCATGCTCGGGCTCGAGTACTCCGCCGACGAGCTCGTCCACAACCTGCGGGCGCACGCGCCGGCGGGCGTCGTCGACGTCGTCCTCAACGCGCTGCCTGGCCTGGTCGCCGGGCTGCTCCTCGGCTGGTCGCTGCCGGCGGCGCTCGCGCTGGCCGGGGTCACCTGGATCTCGTCGTCCGGCGTCGTGGCGAAGACGCTGTCGGACCTCGGCCGGCTGGGCAACCGCGAGACGCCGGTAGTGCTGTCGGTGCTCGTCATCGAGGACCTCGCCATGGCCGTCTACCTGCCGGTGCTGGGGACGGTCCTGGCCGGCGTCGGGCTGGTGCTGGGCGGCGTGACGGTCGCCGTGGCGCTGCTGGCCGTGACCGCGATCCTCGTGCTGTCGCTGCGCTTCGGCGGGCACGTCAGCCGCCTGCTCAGCTCGGCCGACCGCGAGAACCTGCTGCTGCGCCTGCTCGGCGTCACCCTGCTCGTGGCGGGCGTCGCGCAGCAGGCCCAGGTGTCCGCCGCGGTCGGGGCCTTCCTCGTCGGCATCGCGCTGTCCGGCGAGGTGGCCGAGGGCGCCCGCGAGCTGCTGGCGCCGCTGCGCGACCTGTTCGCCGCCGTCTTCTTCGTCTTCTTCGGCCTGCAGACCGACCCGCGCGAGATCCCGGGCGTCGCGCTCGTCGCGCTGGTCCTGTGCGCGGTCACCGCGGCGACGAAGGTGGCCACCGGCTGGTACGCGGCCGCCCGGGCCGGCGTCGCGACCCGCGGCCGGCTGCGCGCCGGCACCGCGCTCGTGGCCCGCGGCGAGTTCTCCGTCGTCATCGCCGGGCTCGCCGTCTCCGCGGGAGTGGAACCGGGCCTCGGACCGCTCGCCGCGGCCTACGTGCTGTTCCTGGCGGTCGCCGGGCCGGTGCTGACCCGCTTCTCCGACCCGCTGCACGACGCCGTCGCCGGCCGACGGGCCGCGGCGGCCGGCAGCGCAGCCAGGTAGCAGCCAGGTAGTTCGGCTCAAGCGCACGGCCCCCGGCAGGGTCCAGGCTGCGGCCATGACCACGACGACCGACCGCCCCGCCCGTCCCGCGCCCCGGCGCGCCGGGCTCGTCCTCACCGGCGTGCTGCACCTGGCGGTGCTGTGGCCCTACAGCGCCTCCGGCCTGCTGGCGCCGGGCTGGGCGGTGGTCGCCCTCCTGCTGCTGTGGGCCGCCCTCGGCGCCGCGGCCGTGGTGGTGCACCGGCGGTGGGGGGTGCTGTCGGCGCTCGTGCCGCTCGCGGCCCTGGGCCTGTGGTTCGGCGCGCTCGTGCTCGGCGAGCAGCTCCTCGGCTGGACCGCCTGAGCGGACGGGCACGGGCCCGGTCCCTGTGGGGACCGGGCCCGCTGCGCCCTGTGAGCGGGCGTGCCGGCGCCCCCGCACCTGCCGCGCCCCTGCACGGGTTGCGCGAGGACAGTTCGACGCCAGCGGCTGGACTCCTGCTGCCCCGGGAGAACTCGTGGCTCAGGTCTCGTCGCGGCCGGCGCGGCGCTCCGCGGCCCGCCGCGCGGCGGCCTCGTTGAGCGACCGCCGGTAGGGCGCGAGCAGCGGGATCGACAGCACCGCGCTGCCCAGCACCGCGATGCCCACGGCCAGCACGACCTCGTCGACGACGAGCCGCGCCACCACGAGGACGACGAGGAAGAGCAGCAGCCGCAGCGCGGTGTACCGGACGAGCGCCGCGCTCACCGGCACCGACCGCTCCTGGCCCGCTCCGGACCCGTCCTGCTGCGCCACCCGCACCTCCCGAGACCGCCCCAGGCTACGGGCGGTGCCGGGTCAGGCGCGCTCGAGCAGCCAGCGGCGCAGCAGCGCCGCACCCATGAGGGCGCCGAGCCCGGCGAGCGCCACGAGGGCCTGCGGGCCGGTGCGCGGCAGCGGCGAGCCGCTCGTCACGGGGGTGGCGACGGGCGTGCCCGTGCCGGGGGTGCCGGCACCGGGGACCGGGCCGCCGGGGACCTCGCCTCCGGGCACCTGCGCCGTCGCGGCCGGCCGGAAGCGGGCGGTCTCGGTGACCGCACCGAGCACCAGCTCGACGGGCGACGTGACGGCCGCGGCGCGCACGCCGCCGGCCGAGCTGCTGAGCGAGACCGACGGCAGCAGCGACGTCGGGATGCTCAGGGCCGGGACGGCGACGCGCAGGCCGCCGAGCGCCGCCGACGCCGTGCCGAAGCCGTCCGCGACGGCGGTGGTGGTGGTCCGCTCGAGCAGGCCGACCTCGAGCGCGGGGACGACCAGGCCCGGGACGGCGCCGTCGAGCAGGTCGGTGAGGGTGGCGAGGAGCCCGTCGACGGCGGCCTGCACGGCGGCCAGGCGCGCTCCGGCCAGCCCGGCGACGTCGACGCCGGCAGCACCGGGCGCCAGCCCGAGGGCGGTGCGCACCTGCGGGAGCGCGAGGACGTCGGTGCCGAGCACCCGCAGCCCCTGCAGCTCCCCGCCGGAGACGCCGGCGTCCTGGCCGCCGGCCGCGGCGCTCGTGGCGGCGGCGCGGCTGGTGACCGACAGCAGCTCGAGCTCGAGCAGCGGGACGGCGTCGAGGACGGCGGTGAGCTCGGCGACCAGCCCCGGCAGGGACTGCAGCAGGGAGGCGAGCTGCGCGAGCAGCCCGTCGAGCGCCGCGACCGCCGCGGCGAGGACGCCCTGGGCCGCGGTGAGCGCGCTCTGGGCGGTGGTGACGGCGGCCTGCGCGGCGTCGACGACGAGCTGCTGGGCGTCGACGGCGGCGGTGGCCTCGGCCAGGGCGGCGCGGGCGCGGTCGACGGCGGCGCACAGCAGGTTCCCCGGCAGCAGGTCGCAGGCCGGGCCGGCGGCCGCCGCTACCGCGGCGTCCAGGGTCGCCTGCGCAGTGGCCTGCACGCCCTTCAGCAGCTCGAGCTCGGCCGTCTCGGCCGCCAGGACCCCGGTCGCGGCGGCGAGGTCGGAGGTCGCGGTCGTGACGCCCGCCTCGGCGGTGGCGACGGCGCCCCGCGCGGTGTCGACGGCGGTCTGCGCGTCGGCCACCGCCTGCACCTGGGCGAGCAGCTCCGCGCTGTCGACCGGCAGCCCGAGCCGGTCGACGAGCTGGGCCAGCACCCCCGGCACGAGGGCGCCGAGCGCGTCGAGGTCGAGCCCGAGCCGGGCGAGCAGGGCGCCGACGCCGGGCAGCGAGAGGTCGCGCACCTCGACGGTCTTGCCGCTGGTCGCCCCGCCGGCGAGCACCGAGGACGCGGCGCTCACCGTGCCGTCGAGGGCGACCGGCAGGCCGAGGAGCGTGAGGCCGCCGAGGGAGGCGGCGCCCGCGGAGGCGGTGGGCCCGGTGACCGGGGTCTGCGCGGCCACCTGCAGGGCCGGCGAGCTCACGGCGCCGAGGCCGGCGAGCGACAGCGACTGCGCGCCGACGGTCGAGGCGCCGTCGCCCGGGCCGACCTCGCGGGCGCCGACGACGGTGTCGCCGCTGCGCAGCGGCGTGACGATCACGCGGGCCACCGGGGCGGCACCGGTGGTGTCGGTGACCAGCTGCACCGCCCCCACCGTGACGCCGGTGCCGGCGGCCACCAGCTCGGCCAGCACCACCGACGAGGTGGCGGTGCCGGCGGCGGGCACGGCAGCCGTCGCAGCGGGCGTCGAGGCCGTGACCGGCCCGGCGGCGACGGCGACGAGGGCGGTGGCCGCGAGCGCGGCGAGGACGGGCGCAGGTCGCATGCGTCCGAGGTTGTCGGCCTTCGCCCGGCTCGGGAATGGCCTGATGTGACCATCTCGTCACCCTCCGCCGGATCCGTAGCCTGGGGAGGTGACGGCGCCGGCGCTCCCCCGGGCAGCCGGCCGGTGGGCCGCGGTGCTGCGCTGCGCGGCGCCGGCGGCGCTGCTCGCGGTCCTCGGCGGCCTGCTGGTGAGCCGGCGGCAGAGCCTCTGGTACGACGAGCTGTACACCGCCGAGACGGGCACCGCGGGCCTCGGGGCGCTGCTGCGCGCGGTGGTCGACGGCACCGGCACCGCCCAGTACCTCGCCGACGTCCCGCCCAGCTACAACGCGCCGTACTACGTGGCGGTGCACGTGTGGCTCGCCGTCACCGGCCTGCCCGCCGACGACGTCGGGCTGCGGCTGCTCTCGCTCGTCGCCATGGTGGCGGCCGTCGCGGTGCTCGTGCGGGCGGTCGAGCGGCTGGCGGGCCCGGCCGCGGGCGTCGCCGCCGGGCTGCTGGCGGCCTCGGGACCGCTCGTCGTCGAGTACGCCGTCGAGGCGCGCATGTACGGGCTCGCGGCGCTGGCCGTCGCCGTCGCAGCGCTGGGGCTCGCGCGGTGGCTCGACGGCGCACCGCGCGGGCTGCTCCTGCACGCCACCGGCGCCGCGGCGGCCGGCCTCGCGCACTGGTTCACGCTGCCCGTGCTGGCCGGGCTGGCGCTCGCGGCGCTGCTCCTGCGCGGGCGCGCGGCTCTGCCGGTGGTGGGCACGACGGCCGTCGGGGCGCTGCCGGTGGTGGCCCTCGTCGGGCTGCTCTACGCCAACGGCACCGGCACCTCGGCCGTGGGGCTGATCAACCCCTCCTCGCAGCCGCTGCCGGTGGCGGCCCTCGAGGCGTGGGCGGCCGGCAGTGCCGCGCTGCTGCTCGCGCTCGCGGTCGCGGCGGTGCTCGCCGTCCTCGCGGCGGTGCGGCAGCCGGACCGGCGGCCGGCCGCGGTGGTGGCCGCGTGCTGGCTGGGCGTGCCGCTGCTCCTGGTCTGGGCCGCCGACGCCGTCCGCCCGGTGTTCGTGCCCCGCTACCTGCTGGCCGCGCTGCTCGGCGTCGCGGTGCTCGCCGCGCTGGGGACGGCGGCGTCGGGCCGGCTGCGGGTGCCGCTCACCGCGGCGCTGGTGGTGCTGCAGCTGCTCGCCGCCGCACCGCTGCTCGACCGGCCGCCGCGCGAGGACGCGAAGGGGGCCGTCGAGGCCCTCGTCGCCGTGCACGAGCCGGGCACGCCGGTCGTCGCGGTCGACCGGCGGGCCGCGCTGGCCCTCGACCACTACGCCCCGCCGTCGCTGCGCGCCGACCTCGTGCTGCCGCCCGCCGACCCGCCGCCCGGCGCGCGCGAGGTCTGGCTCGTCCGCAACGCGAACGGCACCCGGCTGCGGGAGTCCGACGACGACGTCCTGCTGCGGGCCGCCGGGCTGCAGGTGCTGGAGGTGCGGTTCTTCCCCGGGTCGCGCACCGGCGTGGCGCTGCAGCGCTGGGGGACGCCGGCCGGCGGATGACCGCGCTGCGGTGCTGCTGCGCCGCAGTGGCCGCGCCGGCTCAGCGGGCGCGGCGGGCCTGCAGCACCCAGCGCAGGGTGCGCGCCGACTGCCGGGCGCGGGCGCGCGCCGTCCAGGCGCTCGTGCCCTCGGCGCGCTCGGCCCGCTCGACCGGCAGGCTCGCCACCGGCAGGCGCGCGGCGCCCACGGCCACCACGAGGCTCGGCGCGCGGGCGGCGAGCACCTCCGCGCGGGCGCGCGGGCCCAGGGCCAGGAAGGCGCCGGCGTCGGGCGGCAGGCCGGTGAGCCGGGCCACCAGCCCGCGGTGCACCCGGCCGGTGAGCAGGCGCAGGCCGGTCTCGTAGCGGCCGCGGCGGCCGGCGAAGACGGCGTCGACGTCGCCGCGGGCGAGCCGGTCGAGCAGCAGGGGGACGGCCTCGGGCGGGTCCTGCAGGTCGGCGTCGAGGCAGACCCAGGCGCCGGCGTCCGGCTCGGCGGCCAGGCCGTGCTCGAGCGCCTTGTGCTGGCCGACGTTGCGCTCCAGCACCGTGACCCGCACGCCGGGCAGGGAGCGCGCCACCTCGGCGCTGTCGTCGGGCGAGGCGTCGACGACGAGGTGCAGGTGCCAGTCGCGGCCGGCGAGCGCGCGGGCCAGCCGGTCGGCGAGCTCGGGCAGGGTGGCCGCGTTGCGGTACACCGGCACGACGACGGCGACCCGGGTCACGGCGACTGCTCCCACGTGCGGCGCAGGCCGGCCTCCAGGTCGGTGGTGGCGCGCCAGCCGAGCAGCTGCTCGGCGCGGGAGGGGTCGCAGACCCAGGAGGCGGCGTCCCAGCCGCGCCCGGGGTGGGCGCCGGGGCGCACGGAGATGCGGCGGCCGGTGACCCGCTCGGCCACCGCCACGAGCTCCTCGTTCGCCGTCTGCACGCCGGTGCCGACGTTGAGCACGGTGCCGGTCGGCAGGTCGTCGGCCTCGACGGCGCGCACGCAGGCCTCGACGACGTCGTCGACGTGCACCCAGTCGCGGCGCAGGCCCGGCCCGGTGAGCGGCAGCGGCTCGCCGGTGCGCGCCGCGCGCAGCACCGCCGGCACGAAGCGCCCGGGGTGGTCGCCGGCGCCGTAGACCTGGAACGCGCGCAGCACCGCCGAGCGCAGGCCGCGCTCGGCGGCCGCGGCGGCGACGAGCAGCGAGCCGGCCGCCTTCGTGGCGCCGAAGAAGCCGCGCGGCCGCAGCGGGACGTCCTCGTCCATCGGCCCGTCGCTCTCGGCGTACTCCGTCGACGACCCAAGCCGCACGACGACGCGGCACCGCTCCCCCGCGCCCTCGACGAGGGCCAGCCCGCTCGTGGTGTTCACCGCGGCGGTGGCGAGCCGCTCGGCCGGCGTCGCCTTGGCGCGGGCGGCGGCCAGGTGCAGGACGGCGTCCGGGTCGGCCGCGCGGACGGCGTCGGCCGTGGCGACGGGGTCGGTGAGGTCGACCTCGACCGAGCGGCCCGGTGCGGGCGAGCCGCCGGGCCGCACGAGCGACGTGACGTCCCAGCCGTCGGCCTGCAGCCGCCGCACGAGGTGGACGCCGACGAACCCGCCGGCGCCCGTGACGACGGCGCGGCGGGTCACGCCACCTGCGGGACGGGCGCGCCGACGGCGGCGACGAGCGCGGCGCGGTCGGCGAGGACCTGGGCGGCCGAGCGCCGCCGGGCCTGCTCGACGCCGGCGAGCATCCGCGGCACCTCGCGGCACATCGCCGCGAGCGGGACGTCGGCGCAGAACGAGCGGCGCAGGAAGGTGAAGGAGGCGTCGAGCCGGGCGAGCTCGCCGGCGAGCAGGCGGGTGGCCACCGGCGCGCCGCCGCCCGTGCGCGTCAGCCCCGCCACGCCGAACGGCGTGCTGCCGACGGCGGCGCGGACGGCGTCGACCGTGCCGTCGACGAGGGGGGCGAACAGGTGCGCGGCGCCGACCGGCCGGCCGCGGTCGATGCGCAGGTCGTTGAGCCCGACGTAGACGCGGGCCAGCGGGCGCTGCGCCAGCGCGTCGACGGCGTCGACGGCGTCCTGCGTCTCGACGAGGATGCCGAGCCCGCAGCGCCCGGCGACGGCCTCGAGCGCGAGGTCGACGTCGTCGGGCGTGCGGACCATCGGCAGCAGCAGCTCGTCGGCGCCGAGCGCGAGGGCGCGGTCGACCTGGGCGCGGGTGTGGGCGCCGGCCCCGTCGAGGCGCACGACGACCCGGCCGGCTCCGACCGGCACGGCCGCGCGGACGCGCGCGAGGTCCTCCGGCGTGTGGGCGTTGACCTCGGTGCCCTCGCCCTCCTGCCGGCGCGACTTGCCGCGCGCCTCCCAGTCGACGACCACGCCGGCGACGCCCGCGCGGACGGCGCCGGCGGCGCGCACGGGATCGACGGTGAAGAGCAGCAGGTCCAGCGTCACGCCCCAGACCTTAGGGCAGCCTTCCTTCAGCGTCCGCACCTGTCGAAACAGTGATGCGCGCGTCACCCTCGTCGGAACGCCCGTTGTGCTGTACACAGGTAGGCACGCAGTGTCATGGGGGGACGAGATGGACGACAGGTCGCAGAGCGGGCGGGACCGCCTGCTCACGCCCGGTGAGGTGGCGGCCCTGTTCCGGGTCGACCCCAAGACGGTGACCCGGTGGGCCGCCGCCGGGCGCATCGGCAGCATCCGGACGCCGGGGGGCCACCGGCGCTTCCGCGAGTCCGAGGTGCGGGCGCTGCTGACCGGTGAGGGCGTCGTCGTCCCGGAGCAGCCCGGCGCGGAGCGGCTCACCCCCAGCCCCTGAGGCCCCCGCTCGACGGGTCGGCCGCGCCCCGCGGGGCTACCGTGGACACGTGCTGTTCACCGGTGGCGTGCTGGGCGTGCTCGGCCTGCTGTTCACCGTGTACTGCGTGCTCGACGCCGCGACGTCGAAGCCGCAGGACGTCCGCGGCCTGCCCAAGGGCCTGTGGTTCCCCGTCCTGCTCGTGCCGGTGGTCGGCGGCGTGCTGTGGTTCCTGCTCGGCCGGCCCAAGCCGGGTGCGGGCCGGGCGCTGCCGCAGGTGCTGCCCGACGCCGCGCCGCCGTCGCGCACCCCCGACGACGACGAGGCTTTCCTGCGCGAGCTGCGCCGCCGTGCCGAGGAGCAGCGCCGCATCGCCGAGCAGGCGCGCCGCGCCGCCGAGGAGCGCCGCCGCGCCGGCGGCCGCGACAGCGACCCGGGCGAGCCGGCCTAGCGCCCCGCGCCCCCGCCCCCGAAGATCAGGACGGG
The DNA here is from genome assembly GCA_035553635.1 of Mycobacteriales bacterium. GTDB lineage: Bacteria > Actinomycetota > Actinomycetes > Mycobacteriales > SCTD01 > DATLGD01. The sequence continues at coordinate 630 of DATMKB010000378.1, read as the reverse complement.
ATCGCCGCCGGACACGCCGGCGTGTCCGGCGGCGGACGCGTGATGATCACGTCTGGCCGGGCAAGCGGCACGCGCACAGCACGAGCGCCTCCTGCAGCGCGTCCTCGGCGGCGTGCCGGTCGGCGGTGAGCAGGACGGCGGTGCGCAGCAGCGCGCCGGAGCGCGCGGCGACGAACGCCGCGAAGCCCTCCGGTCCTGCCAGCGGCTGCACCCCCACGACCCTTCCACGTCGGGGAGCCCCTCGGCGGGTGGAGGCGTCAGGACGCGTAGCTGTGCAGGCCCACCACGAAGATGTTGACGACGTAGTAGTTGATCGTCAGCGCGACCGCAGCGGCGACGGCGATCCACGCCGCCCGGGTGCCGCGCCAGCCGGCGGTGGCGCGGGCGTGCAGGTAGCCGGCGTACAGCACCCAGGTGATGAACGACCAGGTCTCCTTGGGGTCCCAGCCCCAGTAGCGGCCCCAGGCGGCCTCGGCCCAGATGGCGCCCGCGATGATCGCGAAGGTCCACAGCGGGAAGGCGAAGGCGATGACCGCGTAGGACGCGCGGTCGAGCGACCGCGCCGACGGCAGCGTGGCGCCCATGGACAGCGGGAACCGGCTGCTGCCGCCGCGGGCGTCGTAGGCCGCG
>DATMKB010000377.1:0-12090 GCA_035553635.1 Mycobacteriales bacterium | reverse complement strand
GACGCGGCGGCCGCGACGATGTCGGACTCGACGCGCGAGGCCAACCAGGGCCTGTACTGGTCGAAGGGCACCGGCTCGCTGCAGGCCTCGCGGGGATCGACGGCGGTGCAGATCGAGACGGGCACCGTGCTCGACCCGCTGCTCGGCCCGCTGCCGCTGCTCACGGTGGTGCAGGGCGACCTGACGGCGCAGGACCTGCTCTTCGACTACGCCGCCTTCCGCGACGGCGAGTGGTCGCCGGCGACCTGGTACGGCTCCAAGTGGTACGGGTCCAAGTGGTACGGCTCGAAGTGGTACGGCTCCAAGTGGTACGGCTCCAAGTGGTACGGGAGCACCTGGGAGTGACCGCTGACCGACGCCCCGCCCTCGTGGGGGCCGTCTGCTGGACGACGGCCGCCGCGGGGGTGTCGGCGTTCCTGGTCACCGGCGTCCTGTCCGGCTGGCAGGTGGCCCAGCCCTGGCTGGCCCTCGGCTTCCTGGCCGCGATGCTCGCCGGCGAGCACTTCCCGCTGCACCTGACGCACGACGGCGACTCCGAGGCGCTCCGCCTGGAGGAGGCCTTCCTGCTGCCGATGCTCGTGCTCCTCACGCCGGTCGAGGCGCTGTCGGCGGTGGCGCTGTCGACGGCCGCCGTGCACGCGACCCACCGTCGAGGGCTGCAGAAGGCGGCGTTCAACGTCGGCATGGCGACCGCTGTGACGGCGGCCGCGCTGGGGGCCTCCCGGGCGCTGGGCCTGTCGACGCCGCTCGGCCCCGACGACGTCGCCGCCGTGCTCGCCGCCGGCCTCCTCTACTGCGTCGTGACCGCCCTCGCCGTCAGCGGCGTCATCTCCCTGGCGACCGGTGACGGGGTGCGGAGCCTGCTGACAGAGGGGGCGGCGATCCGGATCGCCACCTGGCTGGGCTCGCTGTGCCTGGGGCTGCTCGTGCTCGTGGCCGCCGAGCAGCGGACGTGGGTCCTCGTCGCCGCGGTCGTGCCCGTCACGGTGCTGCAGCTGGCCTACGCCGGGGCGCTGCGCCAGTGGCGCGAGCGCCGGCAGGCGGAGGCGCTGTACGAGGCCGCGGCGCGGGTGCGGCGCAGCGACAGCTCGGCCGAGATCGGCCGCGCGCTCGAGGCGGCGGCGCGGGAGCTGCTCGAGGCGGGCAGCGCCCGGGTGGTGGCCGTCGGCGAGGACGCGCCGGAGGGCGCGCTGCGCGCCGAGCTCGGCGACGGCACCGCCGTGGAGGTGGCCGACCGGGCCACCGGCGGGCGCTGGTCAGCGGCGGACGAGAGCCGCCTCCAGGCCCTGGCGGCCGTGGCGGCCAGCGCACGCGCGCAGGCGCTGCTCCACGAGCAGGTGCAGAGCATCACGCGCAGCCTCGGCGAGGGCGTCCTCGCCCTCGACGCCGACGGCGTCGTCACCTTCGCCAACCCCGCGGCGGAGCAGCTGCTCGGCTGGGCCTCCGGGGGCCTGGTCGGCCGGCACGTCACGGTGGTCGACCCCCCGGTCGGCCTGCCGCGCGGGGAGCGCGGGTCCGGCACCTGGGCGCAGTGGTCGCACGTGCGCGCCGGCCGCACCGTGCGCCTCGACGAGCACGTGCTCGTGCGCGCCGACGGCCGGCCCGTCGACGTCGCCCTCACGGCCTCGCCGGTGGTGGAGGGCGGCGAGGTCGCCGGTGCGGTAGTGGTGCTGCGCGACGTCCGCGAGCGGCTGGCGCTCGAGCGCCGGCTCGTGCACCAGGCCTTCCACGACCCGCTGACCGGCCTGCCGAACCGCACGCTGTTCCTCGACCGGCTCGAGCACGCGCGCCGCCGCAGCCGCGGCGCCGACGACCTGCAGGCGGTGCTCTTCGTCGACCTCGACCGCTTCAAGCTCGTCAACGACAGCCTCGGGCACCGGGTCGGCGACGAGGTCCTGTGCACCGTCGCCTCGCGCATGGTGGGCGTGCTGCGCGAGGGCGACACGGTGGCGCGCTTCGGCGGCGACGAGTTCACCGTGCTGCTCGAGGGCCTGTCTCGGCCGGAGGAGGCCGTCGAGGCGGCCGAGCGCGTCGTGCGGGCGCTGCGGCTGCCGCTGCGCGCGGGCGACCGCGAGGTGGCGCTGTCGGCGAGCATCGGCATCGCCGTCGCCGAGCCGGGCGACGAGTCCAGCGACCTGCTCGCCGCGGCGGACATCGCGATGTACGAGGCGAAGAGCGGCGGCAAGGACCGCTGGTCGGTGGCCGCGGCCGGCGCGGACGACCGCGCGCTCGCCCGGCTCGACCTCGAGCTGGAGCTGCGCCGCGCGATCGACGCGCAGGAGCTCGAGCTGCACTACCAGCCGGTCGTGCGCGCCGACGACGGTGCGCTCTACGGCATGGAGGCCCTCGTCCGGTGGCGCCACCCCACCCTGGGGCTGCTCGGCCCGAGCGCCTTCATGGAGCTCGCGGAGGACACCGGGCTCGTCGTGCCGCTCGGGGAGTGGGTCCTCGACCGGGCGTGCCAGGACGCGACGGCCTGGCTCGCCCGCCACCCCGGCTCGCCGGCGCGCTTCGCGGTCAACCTGTCGGCGCGGCAGTTCGCCCAGCCGGACCTGCGCGACCGCGTGGCCGGCGTCCTGCACCGCACCGGCATGGACCCGCAGCACCTCGTCCTCGAGATCACCGAGACCGTGGTCATGCAGGACAGCGAGCGGGTCCTCGAGACCCTCGCCGCGCTGCGCGGGCTGCACGTCGAGCTCGCGGTCGACGACTTCGGCACGGGCTACTCGTCGCTGAGCTACCTCAAGCGCTTCCCGGTCGACACGATCAAGATCGACAAGGCGTTCGTCGACGGCCTGGGCTCGAGCGCCGTCGACCGCGAGATCGTGCAGGCCGTCGTCCGGCTCGCGGGCGCCGTCGGCATGCACACCGTGGCCGAGGGCGTCGAGACCACCCGCCAGCTCGAGCAGCTCCGGCTGCTCGGCTGCGACGCCGTGCAGGGGTTCCTGCTCGCGGCGCCCCAGCCGCTGGCCGACGTCGAGCGCGTGCTCGCCGACCTCGTCCCGGCCGTGCCGCGCCCGCGGCGCCCCGAGCGGGACCTGCGCGTGCTCAAGGACGACCGCCCCGCGTGAGCCGTGTCACCCGCCGCGGGTGGGCACCGGGCACGCGCCGGTGGGACACTGACCGGCGGCACGCGCCGGGCGGCGCGCCCCGGCCGCGCGTCCGAGCGGCGGCGCCGGGTGAGACTCGAGGAGCGACATGGCACGCCTCGCGCAGACCGAGGGCCTGACCGAGATCCAGCAGGAGATCCTCGGCACCGTCAAGGGCTTCGTGGACAAGGAGATCCTGCCGTACGCGCAGGACCTCGAGCACAAGGACGAGTTCCCCGAGGCGATCGTCGAGGGCATGAAGGAGATGGGCCTGTTCGGGCTCATGATCCCCGAGGAGCACGGCGGTCTCGGCGAGTCGCTGCTGACCTACGCCCTCGTCGTCGAGCAGATCGCCCGCGGCTGGATGAGCGTCTCCGGCGTCATCAACACGCACTTCATCGTCGCGTACATGCTCATGCACCACGGCACGCAGGAGCAGAAGGAGCGACTGCTGCCGAAGATGGCCACCGGCGAGGTCCGCGGCGCCTTCTCCATGAGCGAGCCGCACTGCGGCAGCGACGTCAGCGCCATCAAGAGCAAGGCCGTGCGCGACGGCGACGAGTACGTGCTCGACGGCCAGAAGATGTGGCTGACCAACGGCGCCCGCGCCGGTGTCGTCGCCACCCTCGTGCGCACCGACGAGGGCTCGGACTCCGTCTACAAGAACATGACGACGTTCCTGCTCGAGAAGGAGCCGGGCTTCGGCGAGACGGCCCAGGGCGTCACCGTGCCGGCCAAGATCGACAAGATGGGCTACAAGGGCGTCGAGACCACCGAGATGGTCATGGAGGGCGCCCGCGTCCCGGCGTCGAGCATCCTCGGCGGCGAGGAGGGCCGCGGCAAGGGCTTCTACCAGATGATGGACGGCGTCGAGGTCGGCCGCGTCAACGTCGCCGCCCGTGCCTGCGGCATCTCGATCCGCGCCTTCGAGCTGGCGGTCCAGTACGCCCAGCAGCGCCAGACCTTCGGCAAGCCGATCGCCCAGCACCAGGCCATCAGCTTCAAGCTGGCCGAGATGGCCACCAAGGTCGAGGCCGCCCATGCGCTCATGGTCAACGCGGCCCGCCTCAAGGACGCCGGCAAGCGCAACGACGTCGAGGCCGGCATGGCCAAGCTGCTCGCCAGCGAGTACTGCGCCGAGGTGACGCAGGAGTCGTTCCGCATCCACGGCGGCTACGGCTACGCCAAGGAGTACGAGATCGAGCGGCTCATGCGCGAGGCGCCGTTCCTGCTCATCGGCGAGGGCACGAGCGAGATCCAGAAGACGATCATCAGCCGCGGCCTGCTCAAGGAGTACCAGCTCCGCGGCTGACCCGCCGCGCACCCGACGGCCCGCCTTCCCTCCCGGGGACGGCGGGCCGTCGCGCGCCGCCCGCCGTCCTTACGCTGGCCGGCGTGACCGACCCGGACCTCCTGCTCGTGCAGGTCGAGGCCCACCTGCTGGGCGCGCTGGGCCAGGACAGCGGTCGCGCCGGCGTGAGCTTCCTGGGCGCCGAGCGCATCGACGTCCTGCGCTTCGGCCCCGGCGACGACGACGTCTTCCGCTACGCGACGCTCGGCATGTCGCGGGCGCCCATGGGCGACCCGGGCGAGCTCGTCGTGCTCGACGACGGCCCGCGGGCCGAGCTGCTGCTGTCGGTGCGGGGGCCGCAGGACACCGTGCTGCGCCGGCTGGCCGCGCTGGCCGCGAGCCCGTCGGTGGAGGGCGTCGTCGTGGCGCCCGGCGCGGGGCTCGACCTCGGCGAGCCGCTGTGGGACGGCGCCCGCTTCACCGCCGTGCTCGTCGCCGAGCCCGGCGGCCTCGTCCCGGACCTGCCGCTCGACGGCGGCCTGCAGCCCGTGCAGTTCCTCCCCCTGCTGCCCATGACGCCGAACGAGGCGGCCTGGAAGCGCGTCCACGGCGCGGCGGCCCTGCAGGAGCGGTGGCTCGCGCAGGGCACCGACCTGCGCGACCCCGACCGCCGCGAGGCGGACCTCGGGTGACCCGGCGGCCGGCCCGGCCCGAGGACGCGGAGGCGGTCCTCGACCTCTGGCACCGCCACCAGTCGCGGGTGCTCGGCCACCGCGACAGCACCGCCGACGACGCGCGCGACCTGCTCGGCGACCCGGACCTCGACACCGCGGTGGTGGTCGAGGAGGGCGGCCGGCTCGTCGCGTGCGCGCTGCTCCTGCAGGCCGAGGGGTCGGGGCACGCGGACCTCGACGTCGTCGTCGACCCGGACGCCGGCGCGCACCTGCTCGCGCCGCTGCTGCAGGAGCTGCTCGACCGGGCCGCGGCCCGCGCGGGCGCGGAGCCGCTCGCGGCGACGCAGGCCTGCTACCGGCAGGACGCCGTCACCGCCCGGGTCCTGGAGGGGCTCGGGCTGCGCGTCGCGACGACCTTCCACCGGATGCGGCGCGAGCTCGACGCCCCGGTGGAGGTGGCCGTGCCGCACGGCGTCGAGGTGCTGCCGCCGGCAGGCGCGCCCGACGAGGAGGTCCTGCGCCGCACCCACCGGCTGCACCAGCAGACCTTCGCCGGGCACGACGGCTTCGTCGCGAAGGACTGGGACGCCTGGCTCGAGGCCCACCGGGCCCGCAGCGACCCCGGCCTCGTCTGGCTCGCCCGCGTCGACGGCGACGACGCCGGCTTCCTGCACGAGACCGACCAGTTCGTCGAGGACGAGGGCGCCGGGTACGTGTGGCGCCTGGGCGTCCGCCGGGAGGCCCGCGGACGCGGCGTCGCCAGGGCGCTGCTGCTGTCGTCCTTCGCCGCCGTGCGCGACCGCGGGCGCAGCGCGGCGCTGCTGCACGTCGACACCGCGAACGCCACCGGCGCCACCCGGCTCTACGAGGGCGTCGGCATGCGGCCGGTGCTCGTCCTGGACATGTGGCGGACGCCTCCCGCCCCCGGCTCGACAGGACCCTGACCCGTCCTGGGACGATGCGGCGTCCACGCGACGGCAACGTCCCAGCACCCCGCAGGAGGAGACCCGTGCAGTTCGGCCGGTACTACGAGGAGTTCGAGGTCGGCGCGACCTACAAGCACTGGCCGGGCAAGACGGTGACCGAGTACGACGACCACCTGTTCTGCCTCATCACCATGAACCACCACCCGCTGCACCTCGACGCGAACTACGCGAGGACGACGCAGCAGGGCAAGAACGTCGTCGTCGGCAACTACGTGTACTCGCTGCTGCTCGGCATGTCGGTGGCCGACATCTCCGGCCGCGCCATCGCCAACCTCGAGGTCGAGAGCCTCAAGCACGTCTTCCCGACGTTCCACGGCGACACCATCTACGGCGAGACCACGGTGCTCGACAAGACGGAGTCGAAGTCCAAGGACGACCGCGGCGTGGTCTACGTCGAGACCAAGGGCTACAACCAGGACGGCGTGCTCGTGTGCGTCTTCCGCCGCAAGGTCATGGTCCCGAAGCGCAACTACGCCGACAAGACCGGCGGCGAGTTCCCGGGCCGCCCGGAGCTGCAGGACTCCTGAGCATCACCCGGACGGCGGCGCGTGGAGCGCCGCCGTCCGGGGCACCACCGGCGCATGACCACCGTCGCCCTCACGATCGTCGCCGTCCTCGTCGTCGCCGCGCTCGTCGTGGCCGGTGGCGGAGCGGACCGGCGGGTCCCCGTCCGCCGCCGCCGCGTCGTCCGCACGCGGGCCGTGGCCCCCGTCGAGCGCGTCGTGGAGCACCGCACCTACGAGTGAGGCCCGGGACCTCCGGCTCTTGACCTGCACCCGGCCTGCAAGGACCGTGCGGGTGTGACCGCTCCCGCCACCTGCCCCCGCTGCGGCGCCGCGCTCCGACCGCCCGGCCTCATGTCCAGCTCCTGGCAGTGCGAGGTGCACGGCGAGGTGCTGCCGCTGCACGTCCTGCCGCGCGTCGGTCCTGACGTCCTGGCCCGCACCGCCGAGCAGGCGAAGGTGCCGCTGTGGTCGCCCCTACCGCTGCTCGCGGGCTGGACGGTGACCGGCCTGGCCTGCGTCGGCGACGACCGCTCCGGACCGCGGGCGACCGCGCTCGCGCTGTCGGGCCCCTCGCCGCTGGGCGGGCCGGCCGACCTCCTGCTCGTGGCCGAGGAGCCCGGCACCGGGCTCGGTGCCCGCTACGCCGGGGAGGACGGCGTCGACCCGGGCGGTGTCCTCGACGGCGCGCCGGAGGCCAAGGTCGAGGCGGCCGGCCACCCCACGGCGCTGTGGCGCGCACCGAGCGCCGACGACCGCGTCGCCTTCGTCGGGGAGGCCCTGGGCGTGTGGCTCTGGGCGGTGCTGTGGCCGCCGGCGGCCGAGCTCGTGCTGCTCGAGCACATCTCGTTGCACGACCTGCGGCACGAGGCCCACGCCGGTCTCGAGCTGCCGCTGGGGGCGCCGTCGTCGCGGCTGCGCTGAGCGCGGCCGGCCGTCGTGGCCGGATCGTGACCTCGGGCGGGGCCGCCGCGCCTTGTCCGGGTTGCGCGGCCTGTGGGAGGTTCCCGGCCTCCCGCTCCCCGTGATCCGGGGGCGGACGACGGGCCGGAGCTGCCGGCCCCTGCACCAGGAGGCCCCTGCACATGAGCTACCGCCGGCGAGCACTCGCCGCGCTGACCTCGGCCGGGATGATGGTCCCGCTCGTCGCGGCCGGGACGGCCCACGCCGCCCCGGGCGACGCCATCCCGCCGCAGCCCCGGTCGCTGACGCTGGCCTGCGAGAACGTCCTGCAGACCGAGCCGTTCACCGACATCCTCGCCAACACCTTCGAGCGCGCCGTCGAGTGCGTGTACGCCGCCGGCATCACCACCGGTGGTCCGGGCGGCCTCCCGGCCGACCAGTACGGCCCGACCCGCGGCGTCGCCCGCGACGCCATGGCCAGCTTCGTGGCCCGCCTCGTCGACACGGCGGTCGAGCTGTCCGACGGGACGCTGCGCGCCCTGCCCGCCTACGACGGCACGCCGGCGTTCACCGACGTCCCCGTCGGCGACGTGCACTTCACCGCGGTGAACCGCCTGGAGCAGGCCGGCATCGTCGAGGGCGGTGTCGCCGGTCGCCCGGCCACCACCTACTCGCCGAAGGACCTCGTCACCCGCGCCCAGATGGCGTCGTTCCTCGCCCGCGCGTTCGACTACCTCACGGGGTCGCCGCTGCGCACCGAGAACGACTACTACACGGACGACGAGGGCAGCGTCCACCAGGCCAACATCAACGGCATCACCTCCGTCGGCATCGCCGTCGGTGACGGCCGCAAGTCGTACTCGCCGCGGGCCGACGTCCGCCGCGACCAGATGGCCGGCTTCCTCGCGCGCACCATCGCGGCGATGGTCGACTTCGGGCTCATCGACCCGGTCCGGCCGGACTCCCGCCGCCTGGTCGCCGCGGTCACGGCCGACAACGCCTACGAGCACCTCGAGCGCTTCCAGGCCATCGCCGACGCTCACGGCGACAACCGCGCGTCGGGCCTGCCCGGCTACGACGCGAGCGTCGAGTACGTCGTCGAGCGGCTCGAGACGGCCGGCTACGAGGTGGACGTCCAGGCGTTCGACTTCGACTTCTTCCAGGAGCTCGGCGAGGCCCGCATCGAGGTGCCGAACACGGCCACCACGCTGGCCACGGCGACCTTCACCTACTCGGGCAGCACCGACGACCTCGCCACCTCCGCGGAGGAGGAGGTCACCGCGCAGGTCGTGCCGGTCGACTACACGGCCCCGACGGGCCCGGCCAACTCGAGCACCAGCGGCTGCGAGGCCGGCGACTTCACCGGCTTCCCGGCCGGAGCCATCGCCCTCATCCAGCGCGGCACGTGCACCTTCGAGACCAAGGCGGCCAACGCCGAGGCCGCCGGCGCCGTCGGCGTGATCATCTTCAACGAGGGCCAGGAAGGCCGGCAGGCGCTGTTCCAGGGGACCCTCGGCCGCGCCGGCTACACGATCCCGGTCGTGGGCCTGTCCTTCCAGGACGCCGAGCCCTACCTCACCGGTGAGCGCCGCTCGCTGACCGTCTACACCAAGACGGTGAGCGAGGTCCGCGAGACCTACAACGTGCTCACCCAGACCGCGACCGGCGACCCGGACGACGTCGTCATGCTCGGCGCCCACCTCGACTCCGTCCCGGAGGGCCCCGGCATCAACGACAACGGCTCGGGCTCGGCCGGCATCCTCGAGGTCGCGCTGCAGATGGCGGCCAAGAAGGAGAAGCCGACCAACGCGGTCCGGTTCGCCTGGTGGGGCGCGGAGGAGCTCGGCCTGCTCGGCGCGGAGCACTACGTCGCCGAGCTGACCGAGGCCGAGCGCGCGAAGATCGCGCTCTACCTGAACTTCGACATGATCGCCTCGCCGAACTTCGGCCGCTTCGTCTACGACGGCGACGGCTCGGCGTTCGGGCTGCGTGGCCCGCAGGGCTCCTCGGCGATCGAGTACGCCTTCGCAGACTTCTTCGCCTCGCAGGGCCTCGCCAGCGAGGCGACGGAGTTCAGCGGCCGCAGCGACTACGGGCCGTTCATCGCCGAGGGCGTCGACATCCCGTCGGGCGGCCTGTTCACCGGCGCCGAGGGCATCAAGACGGCCAAGCAGGCCGAGCTCTACGGCGGCACGGCCGGCGTCGCGTACGACCCGAACTACCACCAGGCCGGCGACGACATCGACAACATCGACATGACGGTGTTCGACCAGAACCTCGACGCCATCGCGCACGTCGTGTCGGTCTTCGGCGCCTCGACGGAGGGCGCCTACGCGCTGTCCGCCGACGACCGGGAGTCCGGCCCGGGCACCGGCGGCCCCGGTGACGGCGGCGGCGGCGGTCTGCACGACCACGACCACGACCACGGGCGTGAGCGCGCGTAGTCCGGTCCGCAGCACCCGCACGACCTGCACGACCCGAGGCCCGGTCCCCGCGAGGGGGCCGGGCCTCGGCCCGTCCCGGGCACCTACGCTCGGCGGGTGCCCGGCCCCCGCATCGACCTGCACACGCACTCCACCGCGTCCGACGGCACGACGCCGCCGGCGCAGCTCGTCCGGGAGGCGGCGGCCGCCGGTCTCGACGTCGTCGCCCTCACCGACCACGACACCACCGACGGCCACGCCGAGGCCGCGGCCGCCCTGCCCCCGGGGCTGGTGCTCGTGCCGGGCGCGGAGATCTCCTGCGAGGCCGACGGGACCAGCCTGCACCTGCTCGGGTACCTGTTCGACCCGCAGGACCCGGCGGTCGTCGAGGCCTTCGCCGCGCTGCGCGGGTCGCGCAACGGGCGCGCGGAGCGGATGGCCCGGCGGCTCGAGGAGGCCGGCACGGGCGTCACCTGGGAGCGCGTGCAGCAGCTGGCGCAGGGCACGGTCGGCCGCCCGCACCTGGCGCAGGCGCTCGTCGAGCAGGGCCACGTCGGCTCGGTGAGCGAGGCCTTCTCCGCGGAGTGGCTCGGCGACGGCGGGCGCTTCTACGAGAAGAAGCTGCAGCTCGACGTCGTCGAGGCCGTCCGGATGGTGGTGGCGGCCGGCGGGGTGGCGGTGTTCGCCCACCCGCAGGCGGTGAAGCGGGGGCGCACGGTCGCGGACGACGTCGTCGCCGCCATGGCGGAGGCGGGCCTGGCCGGTCTGGAGGTCGACCACGTCGACCACGACGAGGCGGCCCGCCGGCACCTGCGCGGCCTCGCCGCGGAGCTCGACCTCGTCGTCACCGGCAGCAGCGACTACCACGGCGAGAACAAGACGGTGCGGCTCGGCGACGAGCGCACCGACCCCGAGCAGTACGCGCGCCTGGTCGAGCGGGCCACCGGCGCGACCGTGATCACCGGCTGACCGCGCGAGGACCGGCGCTGCGGGGGTAGGAACCCGCCGTGCCCCGTCCCGCCGCGCTCCTCGCCGCCCTCGCCCTTGCGCTCGCGCCGGTCGCCGCGCCTCCCGCAGCCGCCACCACGCTGGCCGAGCGGGACGTCGTCGGCACGGCCGTCGACGGCGTGCTCGAGGACGGCGTCTCCGTCTCACCCACCTTCCGGGTCGACGTCGACGAGGCGGCCGTCCGCGACGCCGCGGCGCGCACCGAGGTGCCCCTGCACGTCGTGCTGCTCGGCCAGTCCGTCGCGCCCGAGCAGGCGCTGCCGTCGCTCGTGCAGCAGATCGGCGCCGGCACCGGCGACCCGTCGGCGGCCGTCCTCGTCATCACCGACCAGCCGCTCGCCTGGGCGGGCAACGGCAGCGCCGCCGCCTCCCGCGGCGTGGACGCCGGTGCCGCGCTGGACGCCGCGCTCGTCGGCACGACCGACGGCGTCATCGACGGGCCGACCGTCGTCCGGCTCGTCGGGGAGGTCGCCGAGGGCATCGAGGCGCAGCGCACCGGCGCGGGCCGGTCCGGCGGCAGCGGCGGCGGCTCGGGGGCCGCCGGCTGGCTGCTCGGCGCCGGGCTCCTGGGCGGTGCGGGCTGGCTCGTCGTCCGCGGCCGCCGCGACAGCAGGGCACGCGCCCAGCGCATGCAGGACGCCCGCGCGGACGTGGAGAGCCTGCACGCCCGGCTCGGCAACGACGTCGCCACGCTGGCCCCCGGCGACGACCGCGTCGCGGCGCAGGCGCTCGCCGACGCCGCCGAGCGCTACAGCGCCACCGGCGCGCTCATGGCCCGCGCCGACACCGACGGCGAGTGGGCGGCGGCCCGCCGCACGGCGCTCGAGGGCCTGACCGCCGCCCGCGTCGTCCGCGAGCGGCTCGGTCTCGACCCCGGGCCGGCGATCCCGCTCGAGACCGCGCCGGAGGCGCCGCGGCTCGACGCTCCGGCCCGCGTGCAGGTGGGCGAGGAGGTGCACGAGGCGTCGCCGGAGTACGTGCCGGGACGGCCGCACTGGTACGAGGGCGGCTACTACGGCGGACGGCCGGTGCCCAGCGGCTGGTACGCCGTGCCCTTCTGGCAGACGATGCTGCTCGGCGGCGTGCTCGGCGGGGGCTACCGGCGCTCCGGCTCGATCGTCCTCGGAGGTGGCGGCATGCGGTCCGGACCGGTGCGCCGCCGCTCCGGGTGGTCGGGCGGCGCGTCCCGCGGCGGAGGCGGCTGGGGCGGTGG